>NZ_CACSIH010000184.1:0-50343 GCF_902705805.1 Alteromonas alvinellae
ATTCGTGGGGATCCCTCAGACTCTGACCCCTTTTTTAATTCTGCCGCGGTGGAAATGTACTCTGACCCCATTTTGGTGGTTACACTTTAAATATAATCTTGTCGTAAAGCATAAATACCTGTCTTGAGCGTTTGGGTAGAAGCGTTAGCATTACCTCTTCATCAATATCCAGCCCACCAGTGAACTGACCAAAGGCTGGCATCACAAATACATTTTCGTTGTTAGTAAAGCATTTGCCTGAGTAACGGCGACGGGTGATAGTTGTGCGCTTTTTGGGGTGATAATGGCCAATAACTTGAGCACGAGTTTCACTCGTTTCTACTTCGTGTCTGAAAACCATATTATCTAGCACTATTTCAAAACACGGCGTACCCGGTATGCCGTCGGGTAAATCTGGATCATGATTACCTTCTACCCACATCCACTCGTCTACACTACTAACTAGTCTACATAAGTGCTGACGGTCCTCAGTGGTCATGCGCGACATGCTGTGTTTATCGTGAAAGCTGTCACCTAAGCTGATAACTCGCAATGGCTTGTAATCTTCGATGATACTTTCTAATCGCGTTAACGTAGCGGTAGAATCTAAACTCGGCAATGGGTTCGCATAGCTGCGTAAATAACTGCCTTTTTCTAAGTGGAGATCAGACACTATAAGCCAATCGCATGCGGGTAAGTACGCCACACCGCGCGCGTCTAACAGCCACAAGTAGTCTGCATATTTTGTAATTGTGATGTGGCGCCGGCTTACTTTTTCGGTTAGCCACGCGTCAGTTATTGCCAAATTATCCTCTTATTCTTTTCGTTTTTACTTCTATCTAACTTTACTCAACAGATGAGCCCGATAACAATGCGCGCACTTCATCTAACATAGTTTCAGCTTCTGCATATAAATTAGCTTGCTCGATGATAGCCTGTGCGCCAGCGCCTTTCACTTGTTCACTACGCACATCCAGCACTATAGGAATGGCCATGGGCGATGGTTTTTCGAGATTCACTAATGTCGCTGAATCTACATAGCGAATAAGTAAATTAGCCAGTCGTCGTAAATCAAGTAACTCACGCTCTGCATCGGCCCGTGCTACTTTAAGTAAGATATGGTCGCGGTCGTGTTCACGCAACGTATCGTATATAAGATCCGTAGAGAAGGTGACCTGCTTCATGGTTTTTTGGCTGGCGTGATAGCGCTGTTCAGTGAGACCACTCACCACCGCCACTTGCCTGAACGAGCGCTTAAGCATAGGTGCCTGTAACATCCAGTCTTCTAACTCGTCCCCTAAAATATCCGGCTGAAATAGCTGATGCAGCTGTCCCTGTGTGATGGCGTTTACTGATGCTACCGATAATCCGTAATCGGTCACGCTGAAGCTTAAAGGCTTAATGCCCATTTTTTCCATTCGCCGCGTTAGCAACATACCTAAGGTTTGGTTCGCTTTGCGTCCGTCGAAGGTGTAGTACAAAGTATAGTGCGCTTGTCTGAACGGAAATTGTTCTACAAGCACGCTGTCAGGACTAGGTAATTGAGAAAACGCCTGTTGAAGTTTAAGCCACTCTTGTACCTGTGCAGGCAGTGCTCTCCATGACTTCTGAGTAGCCAAAATTGCACGTACCCCTTCTGCCAAATAGGTAGATAGCGGCATTTGACCACCCGCGTAGCTTGGTATTTTCGGCTCTTTGGCTTTTGCAGGCTTAGCGTGTAGCTGCATGTCGCGAATAGCCTCGAAACGCAATACTTCTCCGGCAAAGTAGAAGGTATCTCCAGGCGTTAGCTGCTGGGCGAAATACTCTTCAACCTCACCAATGATCTTGCCCTGATTTCCCCTACGAATGCGTTTTACCTTTAAACGCCCTGCCTCAACGATGGTGCCTATGTTTTGTCTGTGCCTTTGAATAACCCGCCGATTCGCTGGCGAGTAAGTGCTATCGTCGTTTTTCGTCAGCCGCTGATATCTTTCATACGCATTAAGCGCACTGCCGCCGTCTTGGGTAAATTGCCATAGTTTGTCGAAATCATCTCTATCGAGCCCTTGGTATGGCGTGGCGGTAAGTATCTCTTTATACAAGGTATCTGGGTTATCAGCCCTACTACACAAGCAGTTCAATATAAATTGCGGGACAATGTCCAGTGCCCCTGGCTGTGGACTTTCCCCGTCTAGCTCCCCTTTTTCAATAGCGGTGATCGCCGCCTGGCATTCCAGCGCTTCGAAGCGGTTTGCCGGTACGAGTAACGCTTCGCTCGGCTCGTCAAGCCTGTGATTTGCCCGGCCTATACGCTGTAGTAGTCGGCTCACGCCTTTTGGTGCGCCAACTTGAATAACCTTATCCACGTCCCCCCAGTCAATACCTAACTCCAAGGCCGAAGTACATACAATTGCCCTCAGCATGCCGCTTGCCATCATGGCTTCGGTCTTACGACGCTGCTCTTTGCTCAAGCTGCCGTGATAAAGAGCAATGGGTAGCGCAGCCTTGTTTGCCTCCCACAACATTTGAAACAACAGCTCCGACTGAGCTCGCGTATTCACAAACACCAGCGTGGTTTTGGCGTTTTCAATGGCCTGGTAAATATCATCGATGGCGTAGCGCGCCATAAAACCGCCAAAGGGCATGCGCGCTTTAGAGTGCAGCATTTCCACCTTAGGTTTTTCACCCGCTTTCACTTTTACAATATTAGCCACACCGTCGCTGCCGGCCAGCCACGCACCGAGCGTTTCGGGAAAAGCCACGGTGGCTGATAAGCCAATACGCTTACAATGCGGTGATAGAACGCTTAACCGCGCGAGGGCGAGTGAAAGAAAGTCACCGCGCTTATTGGCCATTAAACTGTGCGTTTCGTCGATTATCACGCGTTTAAGCTTGCCAAAAAGCTTATCTGCATCGGCGTAGCTCAACATCAGCATGAGCGATTCTGGTGTGGTAAGCAGGATGTTTGGCGGCTTTTTACGTTGACGCTGGCGCTTGTGTGAGGGCGTATCGCCTGTGCGTGTTTCTGCCGATATCGGCAGTGCCATTTCTTCAATGGGCTGTAACAAATTTCGATGAATATCTTGCGTGAGCGCTTTCAGCGGCGATATGTAAAGGGTATGTAGGCCGTTGAACCCACCCTTTTCTTTTCCTTTCGTTGCCTGTTTGTTTATTGTTTTTATTTCGGCTTGTTCGCTGGTTCCGGTCTTCTTAACAAGCTCCCTGTTTTTCGACATCTCTGCAAGATATTCATCGTACCGAATGCCTCAGCAAGCTCGCTCATACCAAATGTCTCTGCAAGTTCGACTAGGCTAGGTAAAAAGCCCGACAGGGTTTTGCCAGCGCCGGTTGGCGCAATCAATAATGTACAGTCATGCTGGTCTTTCTCCACCAGCATGGTGTGTTGATAATCGCGTAGTTGCCAGCCTTTTTGTTCAAACCAATGGGCAAAGACTGAAGGAAGTGGAGTCATTGATGGTTCTTGTTAATACTTTTAGCACTTATACGGCAAAACCTTGGTTAGGTTTACTTGTCACGCCTTACGATAGGTGCACAATGTAATCATCCTCAGCGCGTTTAATGTTTAGATACACTTTTCACTTCGACCCCATGCATTTTCTTAGCGTAAACTTCAGTGCAGAGTTATTGATCTTTTTATGCTTCACGAATTAGCGATTTTCTTACAAGGACCGTACATGCGAATTCATTCAATAGACGCCATTAGAGGCTTAGCCATTCTTGGCATCTTATTCATGAACATTACGTTTCACCAAAATGGATACGCTAATTATGCATTTTTTGAAGAACCGATATTATCAGACACGGTTATTTCACTTTTCAACACGCTGTTTTTGGATGGACGATTTCGTTCTCTGTTCTGCCTGTTGTTCGGTGCTGGTCTGGCAATTCAATTTGAGGCCTGCGAAAAGCGCGGACACCATTTTTTAGATTTCTCACAAGCCAGGCTTAAGTGGCTGTTTTTATTTGGGCTACTGCATGGCGTGTTTATTTTCAGCGGCGACATCTTGCTGTATTACAGTCTGTGCGCACTTTTTATTTTAAAACACTTCACGCTCCCTCAAGATGAACTCAAAAAGAAAAGTATTCATTACCTTATTGTGGGAAGCGCAATTATGTTAGTTGGTGGGCTCGTCATGGCGTGTGTGTTCGACATGGGGGCTGAACTACCAACACGACCGAGTGAAACATTTAACGAAGAAGCGGCCTTGTGGCAAAGCGGCTATTTAACGCAACTTGGTATTCAAGCGTCGTTTATGCTGTCTACGGTTATTGTCGCGCCATTCACTATGCTGTGGCAGTCTATGGGGCTTATGATGTTTGGCGCTTATTTGTATAGGGCAGGCTTTTTCAATCACGGCTTCTCGTCACTAATATTTAAGAAGTTAGTATTGGTTGCTATCGTCACATCTATCATTACTGCACTTCCGCAATTTTTATTCGAACAGGTAACATTAGATGTGATTCCCATGTTCACTAGCATTCCTGCCATTTTCTGTGCTTTGGTATACGCTCACGTATTGATAAACATAAGACATACTGCGGCGTGGTGGTATCAGTCGCTTATAAACTGCGGCAAAGTTGCACTCACGCTCTACCTAACCCAATCAATAGCACTCGCTGTGCTATTTCGCATCGTCATGCCCGCTTATTTTCCAAACTTTATTTACAGCGTGACGTTGCTTGATTTGCTTCTGGTCACCATTGCCTTCACCGCAGTACAAGTTATTTTGGCGAACGCCATTACTAAGCACTTCAACCAAGGTCCCTTTGAAGCCCTATGGCGAAAAATGTATTTGCGCAGTTTTCACAAAAAGCAAAAATTGAAACATGATGAGAAAGAACAGCTCACCTACATGGATGAAGTATAAAAAAGGGCCTGTAAAAAATAAGGCCCTCGTCCACTTGAGTGGCGTATTAGAATCTAAATGTTCCTAACAACGTAGCCGAACCCAACTGATTCTCATCGGTATCATAGCCTATGCCAAATTCGATAGATGAATGCGGGTTGAACCAGTAGTGTGTGCCTAGTTCAATCACGTTGTCAGAGCCTATGACCTCATTACTTTCGTGAATGTAAGTAACGCCTACGCTCCAATCAGGACGGAAATAATAATCTGTATCTAGCTCAATGGAGAACTCACCATCAAACTGCGTTGCTTTTAACTTGGTATCCCAGCCTGGCAAAAACTTGCCAGCGCGCTGCCCAAAACTCGTATATCTTGCAAATGCACTGTAGCTAAATTCAGAATCTGAACGCTCCTCGCTAACGCCAGCATCAATGGAACTGAAAAGTTCTTCATTTAGATGAAAGTACTCTACGCCGACGCCGTATTCCCAATTTTGGTTCGCGAACGTAGATACTTCTACGGCATAGCGATTTAATGTTTCGTCAAAATATCTATTGTCGTTGGTTACACGCCCGTAACGCCCTCGAATTACCAGCGCATTTGAATAAAACCATTCTCCTCGAACATTTACGCTGTCAATGTTATCTATACCAAAATAATCCACAGAAACATTGTTCTTTCTTTGAAGGTAGGGGCTAATCGACCAAGGTTGCTGATCTATATTCACTGATTGAAAATAGTAGCGGTAACTTGCACCAATAAAGTTGTCGTCGGCATCACGTACATCAGAAAACCCTAACGCAATTTCATGCTGAATATCAGTTGATTGGGCAAACACAGGAAGGGTTGAAATAGCTAGCAAACAAGCGCTCAAACGCAGCATTAGGCAATATCCTTATTTATAGTGAGCATCCAAAAAAAAGCTCTTTTTTAGTAGGCGTTGAAGTTAAATTAAAAGGTCGTGTAGTGCAATAGTTGACAGCATATCGACATATTTTGTGACAATTCATAAAGCCAAACTAATTCAGCACACATATTGAGTTATTGGTCTTGCATACTTCAAGTGGTCGTTTTAAGGGAGTGAATACGTAGTAACAAGCATTCTCTAATTTGGCAGGAATGGTAAGTAGTGCACCCATCAACATGGCTAAAAACTGATGATACTGGCTTGTATTGTGAACCCGGTGAGTTTTACATTGACCCCATGAATGAAGTCGCCACCGCGCTTGTCACCCACGGGCACGCAGACCATGCACGGGCAGGTCATCACAGTGTATTCGCAAGTTCAGAAACACTGGCAATTATGAAAACCCGATACGGTGAAGATATGGCTATCCACCAGCACGCTGTAGCAATGGGTGAAGCCGTCAATTTTAACGATGTAAGAGCCACATTTTATCCTGCTGGCCATATTCTTGGGTCTACACAAATTCTTATTGAATATGCAGGCTACCGAGTTGTGGTTTCAGGCGACTACAAACGTCGCCACGATCCTACATGCCCACCGTTTAAGGTCGTTCCATGCGATGTATTGATTACCGAAGCCACCTTTGGGCTTCCTGTCTTTAAGCACCCGCCCATTGAACATGAAATTGAAAAGCTCCTTCATTCACTACGGGTGTTTCCAGAACGATGCCATTTAGTAGGCGCTTATGCGCTGGGCAAATGTCAACGAGTGATATTGGCGCTGCGCGAGGCGGGTTACGCCAAGCCAATTTACTTACACGGTGCGCAGCTAAAATTGTGCGATCTATACAAGCAATTAGGAATAGACTTAGGCGAGTTAATTCCGGTGTCTGAGGTCGCGGATAAAAAAACGTTAGCCGGTGAGATAATCATTGCTCCCCCTTCTGCACTTGCCGATAGGTGGTCGCGAAGCTTACCTAATGTACGCCCTGTTGTAGCATCTGGCTGGATGCAAATTCGCGCTCGCGCTAAGCAAAAAAATGCCGAGCTACCGCTTATTATCTCTGATCATTGCGACTGGCCTGAATTACTGCAAACCATTGAAGAAGTCAATCCGAAAGAAGTGTGGGTGACTCATGGCAGAGAAGATGCGCTGATGTATCAGGCAGAGAAAATGGGGTATAAAGCCAGAGCGCTATCGCTAGTTGGTTATGATGAAGATGAGCAAGGAGGCGACTAGTGGAAGCATTCAGTCACTTACTTGAACAGCTGTATTTCACGTCTGCAAACAAAGCCAAGGCGCAGCTGATTGCCGACTACATTGCCAATGCGCCAGACCCCGATCGTGGATGGGCTATTGCTGCTATGGCAGGCACATTAAGATTCGACTTCTTTAAGCGAAATACGGTAAAAAAGCTTATTTCCGAACATACCGACCCTGCGCTTTTTGCTATGAGCTATGACTATGTGGGTGAGGTTAGTGAAACCGTGGCTCATTTATGGCCATATAGCGAGCCTTCAGATTCACTACCCACGCTTACCGAGGTGGTAGAAACCTTTACGTCTATAAGTAAGCAGAAAGTTTCTGCCACACTAGCTCACTACCTTACGATAATGACGCCTGCCCAACGCTGGGCGTTACTAAAATTAGGCACCAGAGGCCTGCGTATAGGCGTTTCGGCACGCTCTATAAAACAAATCTTGGCCGACTATGGCAATAAAGACATTAAAGAAGTTGAGACACTTTGGCACGCAGTTACCCCGCCTTATATAGATATGCTTAGTTGGCTAGAAGGAAAAGTCGACAAGCCTGATATTAAAAATGCCGTCACCTTTCATCCAGTTATGCTTTCTCACCCCATTGAAGATAGCGATATCAACGCTTTCACCAAGAACACTTGGCAAATTGAGAACAAGTATGACGGCATTCGTGTACAGCTTGTCGTTAAGTCAAATAACCCTGTCAATGATAAGGCTCAGAACGGTAGTGGGGCCGATGGCGATAAGCCCCAAAAAGCCCTTTTCTCCCGCACTGGCGATGATATTAGCCACTCATTCCCTGATTTGCTTGAGTCTATAAATGGCGATATGGTTTTAGATGGAGAATTGCTGGTTATCCATAATGCAGAACCTGGCTTTCACCCATCTGAAGAATCGACTGTCCAAAGTGCAGCTAGTCAACGCACGAGTAGTGATAAAAGCGATAAACAGGCTTCATCCGCCACACAGCCTAATGTGGATACCTTTAATGCCCTCCAGCAGCGCCTTAATAAAAAGAAACCGAGCAAAGCGTTACAGTCTTCCGCCCCGGTTGGACTAATCGTTTACGATGCTTTAGTGCTTAATGGTGAAGATCTAACAGAAAAAACACTAAAAGCGCGGCGCCACGTCCTTGAAGAATGGTTTAGTAAAACGAATAACAGCCGTTTATTTCTTTCTGAAACACTCAATGCCACCTCCCCCGAAACTTTGCGCCAGCTTCACACCCAAGTATGCAAAAATCGTGCGGTAGAAGGGCTGATGATAAAACGCTTAGATAGTCATTATGTACCTGGCAGACCTAAGGGCAAGTGGTTTAAATGGAAGCGAGACCCGCTGGTTGTGGATGCGGTAATGATGTATGCGCAGCGCGGGCACGGTAAGCGCTCCAGCTTTTATTCTGACTACACGTTTGGCGCTTGGGAGGACAGTCAGCTTCTGCCTATCGGAAAAGCATATTCCGGGTTCACCGATGAAGAGCTTAAAAAACTGGACAATTGGGTAAGGCGCAATGCCGTAGGACGGTTTGGCCCGGTAAGAGAAGTGAAAAAAGAGCTAGTGCTTGAAGTGGCTTTCGACGCTGTACACCCTTCATCTAGGCACAAGTCGGGGGTCGCGCTGCGCTTTCCCCGTATACATAGAATTCGTTGGGACAAGCCCGCGAGTGAAGCTGATACCTTAGCGAATGTAAAAGCATTAATAGAAGGGTAAGCCCATCAAAAATCCTTTCTTAGTCGTGTAAAATCGCAGAGAATAGGGCGAGATAGAAATAAGGTTTACACCTTAAGAAAATAAGACAATAGGAAATCGCCATGCCTAAGGCTAGTGAAATTAAAAAGAATAACACTGTGGTATTTGACGGAAAAACTTGCATAGTGCGAGACATTGAACGCTCTGTCCCTCAAGGTCGTGCAGGCGGTAGCATCTATCGTATGCGCATGTACGATGTGGTAACAGGTGCCAAATACGATGAAACGTTTAAAGACTCAGATACCCTAGATATGGCTGACTTAATTCGTCGCCCTGCTATGTTTTCGTATATTGATGGCGAAGAATATGTATTCATGGATAAGGAAGACTACACCCCTTATCACTTGAACAAAGAAAGCATTGAAAACGAAGCCTTGTTCATTAACGAAGAAACTGACGGCATTCAAGTTGTTATTGTTAGCGAAGTACCTGTTGCCCTGGACTTGCCAATGAGCGTGGAACTTGAGGTAGTTGAAACCGATCCGTCTATTAAAGGTGCGTCTGCTACTTCTCGTACCAAACCAGCCACGCTTTCGACCGGCCTAGTAGTACAAGTGCCGGAATACATCAGCACCGGCGAGTGGATAAAGGTCAACACCGAGGAACGTAAGTTTCAAAGCAGAGCCGATAAGCACTGAGCTAAGTTAACTTATTAAATTAAGCTGCCATCGACGCTTGTTAAGCTTTAAAATGACAAAAAAGGGTTCATATCGAACCCTTTTTTATTGCCTTGAAATCAGTTTTGAAAACGTTGTTCAACGCCTCTTACTTAGCGATATTGGCCTGTGTAGGCAGCGCACTAAATGCACCGTATTGCGTTACCGTGTAAGCTCCGCAACGAATAGCAAATTCAGTCGCTTCGCTAACGTTTTCAAAGTTTTCTGCCCATGCACCAAACTCATCGGCGCTCTTAACTTTGGTAGAAAGGAAGTAAAGGAACCCACCGATAAATGAATCGCCTGCTGCAGTCGTGTCTTTTACATCCATTTTGGGTGACGCTAGCGTGCCGCTAAACGACTTTGTAATATAGTGAATTGGCTCACCACCATCGGTTACCAATACAACTTTAACGCCGCTATCAAGCCATTGCTGAACTTTTGTATCGGCATTTTCTTCGCCATAAAGCTCTGCTAGCTCTTCACGGCTTGCCTTAAGTATAGAAACTTTCTTTGCTGCTTCATCAATACGTGTCGGCGCATTTGCAGTGTCATCCCAAAATGCTGGGCGATAATTAATGTCTAAACACACCATCATGCCGTTTTCCTTCGCCTTGTTTAAAATAAACTCGGTGCCAGGAATAAGTTCAGGGCCTGAAATTGAACCTGAACAAAAGTGAAGCACTGTATTTTTGTCGCAATCAATTGTCGACAAGTCTTGCTCTGAAATATGTTTATGTGCGGCATTATCAACATAAAAATCAAACGAACGCTCACCGTCTTCGTCTAAATTAACAAATGCCAGCGCCGTATTGCCTTCCTGTGTAGTCCACACAAAGTCCGTATTTACTCTGTAGTGCTCAAGCATTTCTTTAAGAAAGGCGCCGAAGGTATCGTCACCTACCTTTGATACCATTGCACTCTCTCCACCCAGCTGAGCAACAGCAACCGCTACGTTAGCAGGTGCACCGCCAGCATAAGGCTGAAATGGCTTCATTGCCGGTATGTTACCATCTTTGGGCGCAGCACCTTGGCTTAACATATCAATGAGTACTTCACCTAAACACAAAATTTTCATACCAGCCTCTCTTAACAGAACTTAAAAATTGCAGTTTCCTCATGCAGAGCTCACACAAGGTTAACGAATCGTTAATTAATTGGGGCATAGTATTGTCTAAAGTACAAATTAAATCAACCTGATTGATTTAACATTTTGCGTAAAAATCAATGGGTGTGATAGGGTTGTCTTAGTACTGTCGAATAAAGTTATGTCGGAACAAGTACCTACACCATTTCTTAAATTTGATACACGGCTAGGTTGTTATTACACTCTAGCTTCTTAAAACGATAGATTGTAAATACATTGAATAAAGAATCGGCCTTTCACCTACCATCACAGAAAGCACCTACATTGCTTGATAACCGCTCATCGAATGAACGGGATATTCTTACCCTAATTCGCCAACGTTCTTCATTACCTAAAGCTGAAATAGCCCAATTAACGGGGCTGTCTGCACAATCAGCGACAGTGATCATTAAAAAACTAGAGGCTGACGGCCTAGTAAGGCGACTAAAGCCAATCAAAGGCGGTGTAGGCCAGCCCAAGGTGCCGTTTGGTCTAAATGAAAGCGGCGCGTTTGGTATAGGGCTGAAAGTAGGTCGACGAAGTTTCGATATGACGTTACTCGACTTAAAAGGCAATGTAAGAGCAACACTTCACGAGAAGTTTGCCTACCCGACCGTAAGCAACCTGCTTACCTTTGCAAAACGTGCTTTCAATGTACTCATTAAAAATTTGGATGCCGACCAACAGCGCCTGATCCGAGGTTTAGGCGTTGCTATGCCCTTCGAAATTTGGAGCTGGGCAGAAGAAGCCGGCGCCCCAAAAAATGAATTGGAAGAGTGGAGAGAGTTTAATCCACAAGCCGCGTTGGAAGATTTATTATCACTGCCTGTTTTTATAAAAAATGACGCTGGAGCAGCGTGCAGCGCAGAGATGTCGTTCGGTAATCCCCAAAACTACAGTAGTTTTCTTTATATCTTTGTTGGCACATTCTTAGGTGGTGGCCTAGTTCTCAATAACCAGTTAGTTAATGGAAAAACAGGCAACGCTGGGGCCATTGGCTCTTTGCCCTTTTACAATGGCAGTACACAAAGCCAGCTAATAACCCAGTCTTCACTTTATTTGCTGGAAAGAAAGCTAAACGACGCTGGGCACAACGGTCAGCATATTTATGAATCGCCATCCCACTGGTCTTGTGACACGCGCTCAATAGAAGACTGGTTAAGCGAAACCGCCAGAGGATTGGCCTTTGCGACTCAATGTGCAATGAGCTTGTTAGACCTAGACGGCGTAATTATAGATGGCGCAATTCCTGATGATGTCAAAAACGCATTGGTCGCGCATACGCAAAGCGCGATGGAGACGCTTGATATGCGTGGCCTTGCTCAGGTACACATAAGCGAAGGTCTTGTAGGCAGAAAAGCGCAATCCATTGGAAGTGCAAACCTAGCCCTTCAGGCAAATTATTACTAGCCATCTCACATCTCAAAAGGTTTGGCTTTGGGCAGTATGAAAGAAGGAATGCATGACATTTTAATTTTAGATGGCGGCATGGGGCGAGAGCTGAAAAAGACAGGTGCGCCCTTTAAGCAGCCAGAGTGGTCAGCACTGGCACTAATGCAAACACCTTAATTAGTAAGTGATGTGCACAAACGTTTTCTTGAAGCTGGTGCCTGCGTTATTACCACTAACGCCTATGCGCTTGTACCTTTTCATATTAGGGAAAATACATTTAGGGAGCAGGCTTTTACTCTGGCTCAGAGTGCGGCCGAACTCGCTCGAGGCGCAGTAAACGCACTAAAGAGCGATGGTGACAATAAGCGATTTGTCGCGGGTAGCGTTCCTCCGGCTTTTGGTTCTTACCGCCCAGATTTATTTGATGCAACCCGTGTAGCCGACATTCTCACACCGCTTATTAAAGCGCAGGAGCCCTACGTTGATGTTTGGTTGATTGAAACTGCAAGCTCGGTAGAAGAAGCTGAAGCCATGGTATCACTTATAAAACAGCACTCTACACTGCCTTTATGGCTGTCATTTTCCGTTAGTAATCGAGAAACATCTAACGAGCCTGTGACATTGCGCTCTGGTGAGCCGCTAAGTGAGATAGCGCCAATATTGAGCGAAGTACAGAGCGTACTTTTCAATTGCTCGCAGCCGGAAGAGATGGAAGACGCTATTTCAATAACGCGAAGTTTAAATGCTTCGATTAATATTGGCGCTTATGCAAATAGCTTTTCTGAGAGAAAACGTACACACGCGGCCAACGCGCTACTTTCCGAAATACGTGACGATATAACCCCCGCCCGCTATGTTGAATACGTTAAGACTTGGGTAGCTGCTGGCGCAACTATCATCGGGGGCTGCTGTGGTATCGGCCCTGAACATATTAAAGCCATCAGCGACGTTTTTGGTCAATAAAAGTACTAAATAGACGTGGCTAGCTTTACAGCGCAAAGTCCTGTGTTTCGCCCTTTTGTGGAATAAAACGCGGCATCGGTTCTGATGGATGGAGAGACGACAAAGTGCCCCGCTCAATTCGCTATCAATGTAATGATTTTGGCACGCTGATATCTATTGTTCGGCAAGGACTGGCTTTGGCCTACGTGCCTGACTTCATAGCAAAAAGCCATAACCTTACTAGCGTCGATGTATTAGGTTATGACTTTTATCATACGGAGCACTTCGAACTTGTTTACAAACCTAGCATGGCATCGGGATGGCTCAACCGGTTTGTCGACTCAGTTAAAAGCGCTATTTCGTAACAACATTTTTAGCCCCTTTGATCAGTGCTTCTCTGTCAATTCTATTCGGGACTTCCACTCCACGCCGTGCGGCTGGCCTCGCTTCAATACTGTTTTTCCAACGGGTTAAGTTGTCTAACCCTTCTATGCTTACACCAGACCATTCATAGGTACGCACCCAACACCAGTTCGCCATGTCAGCAATACTGTAGTCGTCGACCAAATACTCTCGATTTTCTAGCCTCCCATCAAGCACAGTAAATAGGCGGCGTACTTCGTTCTGATAACGTGCTATCGCCACTGGAATTTTTTCTTCTAGGTAGCGGTGGAACACATTAGCTTGGCCCATCATTGGGCCTATGCCTCCCATCTGAAACATGACCCACTGTAAAACCTGGCTTTTTCGCTTTGCGTCGGAGGGTAAAAACATACCGCTTTTTTCTGCGAGATAAATCATGATAGCGCCAGACTCGAACACTACGTGACCATCGGCTTCTCTATCCACAATTACAGGAATGCGGCCATTGGGGTTCATTGCCAAAAATTCAGGAGTTTTCTGCTCTCCCTTCATCAGGTTTACGGCATGGGCGGTGTATTTAAGCCCCATTTCTTCAAGCGCTACTGACGCTTTCCAACCATTGGGCGTGGCTGCGGTATATAAATCAATCATTAGGCTTTTGCACTCGCTCGGTTGCTTACGGCCTCATACCAGCGCGCTAAATTAACATGCTCATCACGCATACGAATTTTTACCACCCGCGCAAAATCCATGGCGCATAACGCGGTTATATCGGCAATAGAAAATGTATCGCCGGCGATGAACTCCTTTACCCCAAGTCGACGTTCTAAAATGTTCAAATATTTCGACGCATTGATACCCGCTTCTTTGCCATATTCGGGCACCGGAGTCATGCGATCTTTAAAGTACCCTGTAGTGTGCTGAAAGCACATACCAACTTGCATCATAAACGCTAATTCGACCTGCCGCTGCCACATAGATATAGTCGCTTTTTCAACGGGTGTTGTTCCCATTAAAGGTGGCTCTGGGTGCAGAGCTTCAAAATACGTACAAATGGCATCGGTTTCGGCAATACAGGTGCCGTCATCAAGCTCTAAAATAGGTATCTTTCCCAGCGGGTTCTTCGCGCGCATTTCCGCAGTTAAATTTTCACCCTTTTGAATGTCGACCTGAACGTAGTCAACGTCAATGCCCTTCTCAGCCAAAAATATGCGTACTCGACGTGGGTTGGGCGCAGTCTTCGTTTCGTAGATTTTCATAATGATTGTCACAAACCTTATTGCGGATTGTTGAAAGTAGGGTATTACCTAGATTAGTAACTGCACAAACTGCTTTCAAATCACTATGCCTATGCACAAAACTATTCAGTGCTTTTATGGTTATACCTCTTTGCTATTTCTCATTGTCGCAACAGCTAGACCGCAACCTTGGAAGCATTGCTTTAAGACCCAGTAATAACTTTTAGGCGCTTTATTTCATTAACAGTGAATTTTTCAGATTGGTATTCGCGTAGCGTGCTTTCAAACTCGCTCGCTGTTAACGACTGCTTTGCCAGGTTATCGCGAAACCTTTCATAGTCGGCGATTTTGTTTTTCCACTGTGCTTGTTTTTCCCAGGTCCTTGCGAAGCGGTCTGCGATCTCACTGCCGAACTCAGCCGCCACGGCGTTGTATCGGTCGTTAAGATCACTGTGGCTGCGTTTTATTTCATTAATACGGTGCATATTCAGCGTTGGCTGAAAGACGTCGCGTTCGGTTTGACTTCCCGTTTCTAGCGACTCAACAATAAGCGCTTTTCTTTCATCCCTAGACAGCGTTCTTTCCTGAGCAAGCTGTAAGCGCGCTAACGCCGCCTCGTCCACTTGGGCTTCTTGGCTAAATAGATAGTGGTATTCGGTATCATTGAAATAAGTACGTCGAATTTTTTCGCGCTCATCGAGCTTATAAGACACATCTTGCAAACTGTGACTTGAAAGGTCGACCTCAACTTCAATTGAAGAGAGTGCCACTTTGTAATCAACGTAACGATTAAATAAGTCTATAGCCACCACCCGCGTGTCAGGGGTAAATACGGTAATTACATGGGTTGAGTAAGAAAGCTTAACGACATGTGGCTCCTCAGAGGTGCGCATAAGTATAAAACGATCGAAGCGGTCTTTTGTTGAGTAGTCGAGCATAAAAACGTTAAGGCCAGTATTTGCGGCAACTGTTTCGTTTTGCAACCGATAACTGACTACCGAGTCAACTTGCGCATATCCGCTCTCATTTAGCGTTTTTTCACTAGCATTGTCACGAGCCCCTTCTAATGAAGCTTGGTTGAGGGTATCTGCTTTGAAAGCAGGTTTCACATAAAAAATACAGGCCAATACTAAGAGGGCCAGAAGCCCTCCCAATATTGGGTAAACATTGCGTACTTTACGCGTCGTCACTACAGCCCCAATCTTTTAAGACGGTTGGCCTGACGAACAAATACGTCTACTGGATCAGTTTCAAACCAATGCGTAATGCCAAAACTCTGATTCACTTCATCAAGGTGGTTCATCTTATAGTTGTCTTTAAGTACTTTACCTAAATGAGAACTACAGGTCGATACTAGCCCATCGTTTGGCTCTTTGAATGCGGTGCCAGTAATAGCTAAGAATGGGTCAACTACATCAAGAGCATTGGTGTAAGTTCTGCCTCCGCTCCACGAGAAATAGTACACGCCATTTTCAGCCAACATTTTTCCATCGTTGCGGCAGTAGGCCGTTGGCATGCCTTCTGGGTATTTTTTATTGAAAGCCACCGAGCCTTCTGTTGAAAGTGAGTTAAGCGCAGCGATTGAATCTGTAGGTTTGTCTCGCGGATCTGACCCAGAGGCAATCTCGATGATATTAGCGAACGCATTAACTACAACGCCCGCAGCACCCTCGCCCACTGAACCTTCAGAAAAAGCGTCCCGTAGTTCATCTGCCACTTTGCTTCCCCAGTTTACGCCGGCAACTGAACTTACCGAAGCAACCTTATCTGGGGCAACGCTTGCGGCGTAACGCGCCGTAGGACCACCGTGACTGTGTCCAATTAAATTCACTTTGTCAGCTCCTGATAGCGCCAAAACTTCATCAATGTACTCGAGTAACTGTTCACCGCGCACTTCGGTCGAGTTTGCTGGTGAGACCTCTGCAATATAGACAACAGCGCCATTTCGGCTAAGTTTGTGCGGTACCTTATAGAAATAATCAACAAATAAGATATCTTCGAAACCAAACAGACCGTGAACTAATACAATAGGGTGTTTTGTTTTTGCGTAGGTGCCAGCGTTGGCTTGGCCAGACAAGCCTAATGTCATACTGAACAAAGCTAATATCACGGCGAATTTACCGAACCATGGATTTGTAGAGCGTATTCTTATAGAGCGTAAGTGGTTATATAGTGTCATCGAGTGTGTCCCATAATTATGGTTATGTGTGGTCTGTGGTCAGACCTTTGTTATAATTATGTAAACACTATGTAAAGATCAACCTTTGTGTGAAATCTTTAATAAAGGCTTTTACTGTGTATAGGTAAGTTTTCGACGGAGTTAGTTACTATTAATCAGTTAATTCAGAAAGATAGCGTCAGGTATGAAGTATGTTAACCCATACCATTTTCACTATACATACAGGACATAAATAACACTTATAGTCGCTTATTTATGTTTGGAATATGTTTGAATGTAGTTTACGGCCAGGCTCGAAGTGGTTAGCCACTCTCCTTTAAGTGGGTTTAGCCTCATACCGACCTGATACTTTAGGGTAAACTCATTTCCAATCCAGCTTTTTAATTCGCTGGGCTTAACAAATTTCTTCCAGTCATGGGTTCCTATAGGTAAGTAGCGCATTACGTATTCCGCTCCCACTATGGCAACAACATAACTTTTTAGGGTGCGGTTCAGCGTTGCCAAAATCAGCAGGCCACCCGGCTTAACTAAACTTGCGCACTCTCGCATAAGCTGCTGCTGGTCAGGCACGTGCTCAACAACTTCGGCGTTAATTACCACATCATACTGCCGACCTTCTTCTACTACCTCGCTTGAAAGTTTATGCTGATAGTCTACTTTTACTCCCGTATTTTGAGCATGGCGCTTTGCCACTTCTACGCTCACTGCACTGGCATCTATACCCGTAACCTGCGCTCCCAGTTTGGCCAGCGGTTCACTTATAAGACCGCCACCGCTTCCGATATCAATGATTGATAATGCTGAATAGTCTGGCGGTAGGTTACCTCTGCCAAAATGAATCTCTATCTGTGCTTTTATAACGTTTAGTCGAGCACGATTAAATTCCAGCGCAGTTTTATATTTTCCTTGCGGGTCCCACCAAGACTCTGCCAGTGCGTCAAAGCGCGAAATTTCTTGTTCAGAAAAGTTACTGTCGCCTGTTTTTTTGCTTTTATCGAGCACGATTTTTTACCTTAAAACGTAGTTACCGTAGCGCTTTGTTGTTGACCCTTATCGAGCAGGGTCATAAGGTGGACAGATAAGGTTCTATTCACTCTAATTTCGCACTTGGCGGTTTGAATTAGTCATACCTGTTAAAATATACGTTGTAAAAGAGGGTTCTGATTTTGGCGAACGCAAAAAATGTCTATGGTCGACCGCTACAGCTATGCTGTGGAAATACTGGCTTTACGCGAGAAGGGTTTTGCTATGTACCAGACGCTGATGTGGGTAATCACAGCGTATGCGCGGTTGTAACTGACGAATTCCTTCAGTTTTCGCTACGACAAGGCAACGACCTCATCACGCCGTGGCCTAGTATGACATTTCCAGGCCTGTTAGCAGGCGACAGATGGTGTTTGTGTGCCGCTCGCTGGCTACAAGCCTATGAGGCAGGTGTAGCGCCGAAAGTACGCTTGGAAGCCACACATGAAAAAGCGTTAGACATTATTCCACTTTCACTGCTAGAAGAGTACGCGGCAGATTAATCTAAACCTGCCGCCTCGCCCTCGAATGCTTATATTCGCACTATTGCGCGAACATTGCTTGATTGCGCAGTGAAGTTCAATCTACTACTGAGGAGTACGAATAACCATAAGGCGTGTTTCAGACATATCTTCAATCGCATAGCGAATACCTTCGCGCCCTAGACCTGAGTCCTTCACGCCACCATAGGGCATGTTGTCCACCCGCCAGCTAGGTACATCTCCAATGACCACACCACCAACGTCAAGCACGTCCCATGCTTTGTGCGCTTTGTATATATCGCGGGTAAACACACCTGCTTGCAGTCCGTAGCGGCTGTTATTTACTTCTTCAAGCGCTTCGTCATAGTCATCGAATGGCACCAGAATAGATAGAGGGCCAAACGCTTCTTCGGCACTGGCATCACAATCCTTTGGTACATTTTCCATTACCGTAGCCTCAAGCATGGCGCCGTCTCGCGTTCCGCCGCATAGAATGGTGGCACCTTTCTCTTTTGCTTCTTCAATCCAGCCGTGAAGGCGCTCTGCCTCGCCTTCTGAGATCATAGGGCCAATAAAGGTGTCTTCATTAGACGGGTCGCCAGACACTAAGGCTTTCACTTTTTCTACATAGCGAGACTTAAATTCATCGTATATTTTGCTATGCACTAAAAGGCGCTGAACACTGATACAGCTTTGACCAGATTGGTAGTAAGCCCCAACAATTACGCGGTCGATAGCGTCTTCAATGTCAGCATCTTCATCAATTACACAGGCCGCATTACCGCCAAGCTCTAATACCACAGGTTTCTTTCCTGCTTTTGCTTTAAGCGCCCAGCCCACATCAGGTGAACCTGTGAAGCTAAGCAGCTTTAGTCTTTCATCAGTGGTGAATAAATCAGCGCCGTCACGGCTACAAGGTAGAATAGAAAATGCGCCTTTGGGTAAGTCGGTTTCAGCTAATACCTCTCCAATAATGAGCGCACCAATAGGAGTTCGCGAGGCAGGCTTTAGTACAAAAGTACAGCCTGCCGCGATTGCAGGCGCCACCTTGTGCGCAGCCAAATTCAGAGGAAAGTTAAACGGCGATATGAATGAACATGGACCTATAGGGACTTTCTTGGTCATGCCCTGATAACCTTTGGCGCGCGCCGAGATTTCTAAATTCACCACCTCGCCGTTAATACGCACTGATTCTTCTGCCGCTATTTTGAAGGTATCGATAAGGCGGCTGACTTCGCCCTTAGCGTCTTTAATTGGCTTACCAGCCTCTATACAAAGCGCTTGTGCCAACTCATCGGCTCTTTCGGTAAAGCGCTTCACACAGTGCTCTAGCACCGCTTGTCTTTCGAAAGGAGCCATGGCGGCCATCGCAGGCTGCGCTTCTTCTGCTGCAGCAATGGCCTTATCGATGGTATCCGCATCGGCCATCGCCACCTTGGTTGCTACCTCTCCGGTGTATTTATTAGTCACGTCCAAGTCGGTATTGGCATAATGTGGCTCACTCGCTAAATAATAGGGATAGCTTTCCTTCAACATTTTTTACTCCTTACCTTTCTGTTACGTTTGGCTTAAAGCTTGGCGCTAAGCTCTTTAATCGTATGATTTAGTGTTTTGTCATTCATACTGTAATCAACTGGACAATCGATAATATGTACGCCTTTTGTGTTCAAACACTTATCAACTAAGTGAATAAGTACATCCGCGTCGTCAACTCTCCAGCCCTGCGCACCATAACTTTGCGCATATTTTACAAAGTTGGGATTACCATAATCTAAGCCAAACTCATCAAACTGCATGTTTGCTTGTTTCCACTTAATCATTCCGTACGCGTCATCACGCAAGATGATCACCACAAGGTCTAGCTTAAGCCTGACGGCGGTCTCAATTTCTTGGCTATTCATCATAAAGCCACCGTCACCACATACACTTAACACGGGCGCATCTGGGTTAACGAGTTTTGCAGCGATCGCTGAGGGCAAGCCAGCCCCCATCGACGCAAGCGCGTTATCCAGCAGCAGCGTGTTTGGGTGATAAGCCGGGTAGTTTCTTGCAAACCAAATTTTATAAACCCCGTTGTCTAAAGTGACGATACCATTGTCTGGCATCACCTTTCGTATGTCGCGTACTAAGCGTTCGGGTAAAATGGGGAACCGGTCGTCATCTTCTGCTTCAGCACGGTGGTCTACATAGGCTTGATGCACATCTTTGTAGAAGTCGAGTTTCCAACTGTCTTGGGGAGTAATGCCTTCTTTTATCTGCCAAATGCTATTAGCAATATCTCCAACTACTTCGAGTTGTGGGAAGTAAACAGGGTCTACTGCAGCCGAATCAAAGTTAACATGAATCACTTTTTTATCGTTGTGATGCATGAAGAATGGTGGCTTTTCTACCACATCGTGGCCTACGTTGATAATAAGGTCTGCACGCTCAATAGCTCTATGCACAAAATCGCCGTCAGACAATGCGGTGTTTCCTGCAAAACGAGGATCGCTTTCGTTCAGTACCCCTTTACCCATTTGAGTTGTAACAAACGGAATGCAGGTTTTATCAACAAACTCCCTTAGCATTTTTGCAGTAAGCTTTCTATTTGCGCCTGCGCCAATCAATAACAAAGGAGATTGAGCCTCTTCTATCATTGTGATGGCAGAAGCGATTGCTTTATATTCGGCGATGGGTCTACGCGTTCTACTGGGTGTTAAAAGCTGCGCATTCGTTTGCTCCGCTGCAATATCTTCAGGCAATTCTAAGTGCACTGCGCCAGGGCGCTCTTCTGACGCCAGTCGGAAAGCCTCTCGAACGGTAGAAGGTATTCGGTCTCCACTTACTATTTGATTGGTGAATTTGGTAATGGGCCGCATCATGTCCACGATATCGATAACTTGAAAGCGACCTTGCTTGCTGGTTTTGATTGGCTTTTGCCCCGTTATCATCAACATTGGCATCGCGCCTAACTGAGCATAGGCTGCGGGCGTAACTAAATTAGTGGCACCAGGCCCAAGGGTTGATAGGCAAACTCCTACTTTTCCAGTCAGCCTACCGTAAGTGGCGGCCATAAAGCCCGCCCCTTGCTCGTGACGAGTCAGCACCAGCTTAATGGAGGACTCGCGCAACGACTCAAGTAAGTCTAGGTTTTCTTCGCCTGGGATACCAAAGACGTACTCCACGCCTTCTGCTTCTAACGCTTTCACAAATAAGTCGGACGCTTTCATGTGCTGCACGCTCCTTGTAATTTGAGCAAGAAATAAAGTTATTCTTAGTTGTGCTACGAAACAATGCTGCGAATGGGTTTACTGTGCGTAATAAAATGCCCGTTGCGAACGGGCATGTTAAAAAAAAAATAGTGTATAGGAGAGAAAAAGGAAGTCTAATCACTGATTATTATGCGCTTGTATGCGAGCAAAGAACCATCTTCGTTTTGTGACACACTGAATGTATATTCATTGTAGTCACTGCCAAACACTGTATCTTGCCCCAGCAACGTGTCTGGCTCACCCCGGTGACTGTAGTCGGGATGATTGGTACAAATGTCTTGGCAAAAGCTATCGGAAAAGCCAAATTGAGAAACCAATTGATCAATATTGTTGCGACGTATACGAAAATAGATGTGGATAGCTCGACTGCTGTACCAGCCGGGAAAACAGCTTTTTAGGTTTATTCTTCCGCTAGCATCTGTCACCGCAATACCTCTGAACCACTTCGCACTTAATGCATTCGCTTCATTTCCCGTGCAAAATGCCGAATTAAAGCCGCTGGCATCAGCACTATCACTGGTATCTCCTGAATAAACGCCATCTACATCGCAATGCCATACTTCAATTTCATAACCAGATAGGGGATTGCAGGCTTCATCAATTAACTGCAGACACAACATCATCGGCAAACCTGTTTGCTCATATGAGATGTCGTCAAGATAGTCACTTTGAAAATAGCACGGGCCTTCCGTTTGAGAACCTGTGAGAGCCACACTGCATACAGAAGCAGTGTCAAATAAACTATCGTCTGGAAAGCCTGACGTCATAGCTGACGTGCCACCGCTTGCCCAACCGTCAAAATCTTCTTCTGACCCTGCATTTGAGTCGGTGTCATTATTAGAAGATGAGGAGTTAGGTGTTGTGGAACTGCCAGAGGTGGAATTAGAACCTCCACAACCCCACAACCCGATAGCAATAGGAGCCAATGTAAGCCCCACCGCTGTTTTCATAAAGCGGCGTCGCTTGAGCGGCTCTTCCGTTAATTTTTTTGATGTCATCGTACGTTGCCCTTGGTTGTCTTTGCAAAAAAGACATTTAGCTAAAGGACAAGGTTCTCTTATTTACTCAAGCTTTACGTAGCTTTACACAGTAAATAAGCAAAATGAAAAAAGCGCAGGTATTTGGGTAACTAAACCTAGGTTATTCAGCACTCCATTCGGATAGCGCCTTCTGTGTTACTTTATCTACCTCATGTTTATTTTCGCTTATCCACCAGCGTTCCATAATACGAACATTTTTCTGATTGGCTTTATAGAATATATCCACGATGTCGCCAACAAATGGGATAAAACCTAAGCCAAAGTCGATTGCTGAATTTTTTACCATTTGAGCTATTAGCGCTTTGGGCATACCCAATGATTTTCCCAGCCAAACTATTCGAAGTGAAACGAAGAGCATCAGCGCGTCACCGGCTCCTGGGATAAGGCCCACGATTGAATCCAAGCCTATTCTTATTGGGATAAAAGGGAGCTTTACAGCAGTATCCAGCAAGTTCGCCAGTTTTTGCGCTTTAAGTAGTGCCTTTGGTGCTTTGCCTTCCACGACCTTATCTCCCTTTTAATATAATAAATGCGCCACCAAGGGTGATTTCCCTATTGGTTTTCCTCGAAACGTTTACTGTCAGCTTTTCAAACGCTACTTTTCAGCGCCTAACGCTCTTGCTAAGCCTGCGCGCAAACCGTTGTCCGACTGTACTGTCCACCCATGCAGGTTTTCTTGCACTATGTCAAAAAGCACGTCTATGTGTTCTTTGTCACTGTTAAGTGCCGCGATATATTCATAGCGTTCACCGCCAGCCTCCATAAAGTACTCGCGATTCTCTTCACCAATTTCTTCAATCGTTTCCAAACAATCGGCTGAGAAGCCAGGGCACATAACCTGAATGGATTTCACCCCTTTTTCAGGTAAAGACTTTAACGTTTCATCTGTATACGGTTTCAACCACTCTTCTCGACCAAAACGAGATTGGAAGGTTGTCATATATTCGTCGTGTGAAAGGCCAAGTTTCTCGGCAAGCAAACGCGACGTTTTGTGGCACTCGCAGTGATAGGGATCACCATTCATTAAATAGCGCTTAGGAATTCCGTGGTAAGACAAAATAAGCTTGTCCGCTCTTCCATGGGTTTCCCAATGCGCTTTTACTTTGTTCGCCAGCGCGGTGATGAAATTATCGCGGTCGTGATAGTGATTCACGAAGCGAAGTTCAGGTAACCAACGGCGAGAGGTGAAATCCTTAGCGATAGCATCAAATGTGGAGCCAGTTGTCGACGCGCTGTATTGAGGGTAAAGCGGTAAAACGACGAGTTTGCGTACGCCTTTTTCCAACATGGACTCGATGGTATCACCTATGGCGGGCTTGCCGTAGCGCATGGCAAAATCGACAATTACGTCATCACCATATTGGGCTTTGCAGCGTTCTGCTATGGCACTCGCCTGCGCTTTTGTGATTGCCATCAGCGGAGAACCTTCATCCGTCCATACAGTAGAATAAGCCTCAGCTGAGCGCTTAGGGCGAAAGTTCAAAATGATGCCATTTAATACAAACCACCAAATCGCTTTAGGCACTTCCACAACCCGCGGGTCAGAAAGAAACTCTTTCAAATAAGGGCGTAACGCCTGCTTAGTTGGCGCTTCCGGTGTCCCCAAATTCGTTACCAGTACGCCAATTTTATCTGGTTGCCCGTGAGTAAAACCTTTGTTCGATTTGTATTTCATCTATTCATAGTCCGAGAAGTACTGCGTTATATCCGTATTATACTGAATTACCTTAGATTATGATCTGCTATAACGCCAAAAAAGTGCGATTGCGTTAATAGATTTTGGGCATTAAAAAAGCGACAGGTGTTCGAAAATACTTTTCAAAAACACATGCCGCTTTCTTAGTTTGCTGCCGCATTATGCGTGTGGCAGCCCGTAAAGCTATCTATTTAAGGCTGATAGTAAGTCGCTGCGCCTGGGCCTACCGGCATACCGAGTAGGAACACCCAAATGTAGAACAAAATTGTCCAACCTACGATAAACACCATTGAGTAAGGCAGCATCATGGCAATGAGCGTGCCCATTCCCAAGTCTTTCTTGTACCTTGCAGCCATGGCCAAGATTAGTCCGAAATAGCTCATCATAGGTGCGATAACGTTTGTGACTGAATCACCAATACGGTATGCAGCTTGAATCACTTCAGGCGCGTAACCTATGAGCATGAGCATTGGCACAAAAATAGGTGCTGTTACCGCCCATTGCGCTGATGCACTCCCTAGCGACAGGTTCACTACACCACACATCAAAATGAACAGAATAAACACCGCTGGGCCATCTAACCCTGCCGCTTGTAACAACGCAGCACCTTTAACGGCTAATACTGTGCCTAGGTTTGTCCATTTGAAAAACGCAACAAACTGCGCAGCAAAGAATACTAGCGTAATGTAAAGACCCATTGCCCCCATGCTTTTAGACATGGCATCAATAACATCTTTGTCGTTCTTCATCGACTTGGTGACTTTCCCGTAGACAAAACCAGGGATAGCAAAAGTAATAAAGATGAAAGCAACAATGCCTTTAAGGAACGGAGAGCCCGCTACTTCACCTGTTTCTGGATGACGCAATATACCGTTTTCTGGCACTACCGTTAGCGCTAATATCGCGCAAACTATAACAAACGATATCCCTGCCCAACGCAGGCCTTTCTTTTCTAAATCCGTAGGCGCGTCCATTGATTGCTTGCCTAAATCTATGGAAGCATCAGCAGGGTCAAATTTACCGAGTCTCGGCTCAACAACCTTTTCGGTGACCAACGCTCCCATTGTGGCTACAACGAAGGTACTGATGAACATGAAGTACCAGTTTACTTCTGGGCCTACCATATAGTAGGGGTCAATCATGTGAGCAGCGGCTTCCGTGATACCCGACAACAGTGGGTCAACAGTTCCAAGCAGTAGGTTGGCGCTATAGCCAGCCGATACACCTGCAAACGCGGCGGCCAGACCCGCTAACGGGTGACGACCTAACGAGTGGAAAATCATCGCTGCCAGTGGAATAAGTACCACGTAGCCAAGCTCTGATGCTGTGTTTGAAATGATACCTGCGAAGACGATAGCAAAGGTCACGGCACGTTTAGAGGCATTCATCACCAATGCGCGCATAGCTGCCGACAAAAGGCCAGAATGTTCTGCTACCGATACACCAAGAAGCGCAACAAGTACGGTACCCAGCGGCGCAAAGCCAGTAAAGTTGGTGACCAAACCCGTTACTATTCGCTGCAAACCTTCTGCGCTCATCAGCGATATGACTTCAATCATACCGTCTTCTTCGCGCCCCTTTGCACCTATTGGGCGAGGGTCAGCCACAGCAATGTCAAAGTAACCAAGTATCCCACTAAGTAACACTATAAAAAGTGAAAGCAGAGCGAACAGCGTTACTGGATGTGGGAGCAGGTTTCCTAACCATTCCACCGTGGTGAGAAATCGCGAGAATAACCCACCTTGTCCGCCCCTATCATCGGCAGACACTGTATTTGTATTTTCCGTTGTCAAAATCTTCCCTCTGTCGTTTATTGACGTCTACCACACCAAGGTTAATGCTGGGAAGGCATCAACCTTGTACATAAATAGTGACGTGTTTTAATAATATTCAGGTGGTATTTTACCCGATTCTGTGAAAATTTGGCAGTAGGTAGGGTAAATGAAGGGTTAAGTCAGTGTATATTTTCCTAAAATTGCCCGGCTACGCTGATTAAATATAACCCGCTATATCATACCTTTAGCCTTTTGAAAGGCGTAAAAAAACCAGTCTAAAAAGACTGGTTTTTAAAGCTTCAAATTACGGCTATTTAGTTACCGTTTGACTTGTTCATATACTTGAAGAAGTCGCTATCTGGTGCAATAACCATGACATCTTGTTTGCTGTTAAAGCTTTGCTTATACGCATCCATACTGCGCAGGAAGCTGTAAAAATCAGCGTTCTTTGAGTAAGCGTCAGCGTAAATTTGTGCCGCAATCGCATCACCTTCACCGCGAAGTTGTCGAGCATTACGCTCAGCATCAGCAAGCATTACCGTTACCTTAGCATCGATGTTCGCCTTAATGACTTCGGCTTGCTCTTGACCTTCTGAACGGTGCTCACGAGCTACGGCGGCACGCTCTGCGCGCATACGCTGGAAGATCGAGTTGCTCACCTCAGTAGGTAAGTTAATCTGCTTAACGCGTACGTCTACAATTTCAATACCAAGCTCGTCAGACGATGTAGAAGCTTGTTCCATTGCTTGGTTCATAAGCGCTGAACGCTCACCAGAAACGATTTGTGCAATAGTACGAGTACCAAACTCAGAACGTAGGCCGTTGTTTACTTTTTGCTTCAGTAGCGCTTCTGCTTGCAGCTTGTTGCCCCCCGTTGATAGATAGTAACGTGCAAAGTCTTCTATGCGCCACTTAACATAAGAGTCAACAATCAGGTCTTTCTTCTCGCTTGTTACAAAGCGGTCTGGTGATCCATCTAACGTTTGAATTCGCGCATCAAGAACACGGACTGAATCGATAAATGGAAGTTTAAAGTGAAGGCCTGGTTCAAATACTTTTGTATCGCCGGTCGCATCGTCTCTTTGCACTTTACCAAACTGAATAACAATGGCGCGCTCGCCTTCTTTAACTGCAAACAGTGAGCCTGATGCAAGCATTACAAGAAGAACAAATACTGCAATTAACAAATTCTTCATTGTGCTTATCTCCCCTCTCTGTAGCTATCGCCACGCAAGCCCATACTTGGCGAGCTGTTGCGGCTGCGGCCGTTAGCATCAGTTACTGGTGCTTGTAAGCCTTCCAGTGTATTGCGAGTATTCTTGTTATTAGTTGATTGCTGGCGTTCCATAATCTTATCTAAAGGCAAATACATCATGTTATTGCCGCCTTTACTATCAACCATGATCTTGCTGGTATTACCCAACACTTCTTCCATGGTCTCTAGATAAATACGCTCGCGAGTAACTTGAGGAGCACGCTCATATTGTGGAAGCAGCTCTTCAAAACGTGCCACTTCACCCTGCGCTTCCAACGTTACACGCTCTTTATAGGCTTGCGCTTCTTCATTCATACGATTTACTTGACCACGTGCACGTGGCTCAATCTCTCTCGCATAAGCTTCAGCTTCACGAATGAAGCGCTGTTGATCTTCCTGTGCAGCAATGGCATCATCGAATGCATCTTTAACTTGCTCAGGTGGACGAGCATCACGGAAGTTCATATCGATAATGGAAACACCCATGTTGTAGGGTTCAATGATAGCTTGTAGCTCTTCCCAAACGCGCTGACGCGTTACCTCACGACCGTCAGTCAACACATCATCCATCTTAGAGTGACCAACAACGTAGCGAATAGCACTATCAAGCGACTGGCTTAAGCTCTGCTCAGGGCTTTCAACGGCAAACGTCCAACGATACGGATCTACAACGCGAAATTGCATTTCCATTTGAACGCTTACCACGTTTTCGTCTTCTGTAAGCATAGAACCTGAAGATGACTGGTCGCGAATTGACTGAACATCTACAGGAATAACTGAATCAATAAACGTTGGTGCCCAACGAAGACCTGGTTCAACCTGCTCGTGATA
This sequence comes from Alteromonas alvinellae, assembly GCF_902705805.1. Lineage (NCBI taxonomy): Bacteria > Pseudomonadati > Pseudomonadota > Gammaproteobacteria > Alteromonadales > Alteromonadaceae > Alteromonas > Alteromonas alvinellae. Next base: position 27,994 of record NZ_CACSIH010000184.1, read on the forward strand.
CTCACCAAAACGAAGGACTACGCCGCGCTCTGCTTCACGAATGGTGTAAAAGCCACTAATGAACCAAATTACGACAAGTAAACCTACAAGAATACCAGCACCAATACCGCCTAGGCTTTTGCCTGAGCCGCCACCGTTGCCACCTGACTTTCCAAACTTACCAAATAAGTTTTTAAACACATCGTCCAAATCTGGGGGACCTTGCTCTTTCCCACCGCGATTCTTCCACGGGTCGTTATTATTGCCACCCGGCTCATTCCAAGCCATGCTGATACTCCATAGATTACTGTTATATTTTTGAATTTCGCATGCTCAATGCAGTGACTAGCACTGACTAATGTCGCACAACATACTCTGATATTCCGTTTTCCAGACGCTTTTCAAGCCTGTTCCAGTCAGCGGCGGGCATTCTTACATCAACTACCCAGTCTCCCTGACTGTCGTATTCTTCACTAGCAATACAGTTTAGTTCGAACAACACGCCGCGCAATCGACTTTGTGCAGGCGGAATCTTCAACGTGTAATTCACCATGCTTTTACCTAAACATTCGGTTAAAGCTTGGCTCAATAATTCCGTTCCTTCGCCTGTTTGTGCAGATAGCCACACTCTAACAGGCACGCCTTCGTCGTTTCTTTCTATACGCGGTTGAACGTCGTCTAGTTTATCAATCTTATTACAGATTAGTAATTGTTGAATCTCTCCAGCTTCAATTTCTTCAAGTACATCATTAACTTCATCCATGGTTTCGCGATATTTTGCATCAGCAATATCAACCACATGGAGCAGTAAATCTGCTTCTTGAGTCTCTTGAAGAGTCGCTTTGAACGCAGCAACTAAGTCGTGGGGAAGATGACGAATAAAACCAACCGTGTCGGCCAAAATAGCGGGACCAACATCTTTTAACTCGATTTTACGTAACGTTGGGTCCAGCGTTGCAAACAGCTGATCGGCAGCGTAAACGTGTGAGTCGGTAATGGTGTTAAACAGCGTCGATTTTCCCGCATTCGTATAGCCAACTAAGGATACCGTTGGAATTTCAGCGCGTTTGCGCGAGCGACGACCCTGCTCGCGTTGCTTTTGCACTTTCTCCAATCGACGAAGAATGGCTTTAATACGTCCACGAAGCAATCGACGGTCAGTTTCTAGCTGTGTCTCACCTGGACCGCGAAGACCAATACCACCTTTTTGACGCTCGAGGTGGGTCCATCCTCTGATAAGACGGGTTGAGATATGCCTCAACTGGGCTAGTTCGACCTGGAGCTTACCCTCATGTGTTCTTGCGCGCTGCGCAAAAATGTCGAGAATTAGCCCGGTTCTATCTAACACCCGGCATTTACACACCGCTTCTAAATTTCGCTCCTGAGAAGGAGAAAGCGCGTGGTTGAAAATAACAACGTTAGCATCATGTGCTTTAACCGCTGCTGCTATTTCCTCTGCCTTACCTGATCCGACAAAAAACTTAGCATGAGGCGCACTGCGTGACGTCGTAATAACCTCTACCGCATTCACCCCTGCTGAAGACACAAGCAATTCAAGCTCACCTAAGTCTTCTTTACTGTTCTCGTCGGAAAAATTAACATGAACAAGTACAGCCTGTTCACCGGCTTCATAACGGTCAAACAAGCGCGTTACCTTTTAATTTATTCACCTTTAGTATTTTCAGAATCTCCTGCGCTAGGCATAGTGATAGCGCGTGCTGGAACAACAGTAGAAATTGCGTGCTTATACACCATTTGGCTTACTGTGTTCTTCAGTAAAATAACGAACTGGTCGAATGACTCAACCTGTCCCTGAAGTTTAATACCATTTACCAGATAAATTGATACTGGAATACGTTCCTTACGCAAAGCGTTCAAGAATGGGTCTTGTAATGATTGCCCTTTAGCCATTTGATATCCTTAGTTTTTATTATTCGTGATAGAAATTTCACTATCACCGCACGTCTAATGTATACCACACTCAAACATTTAAAGTGTGACTTTCGCTGTAATTTTAGTCAAATTATCGTTAGCAAATGTGTCTAGCCATGTAACCTGCTCCCAGCCCCGTAACCACGTAAGCTGACGTTTGGCGAGTTGCCTTGTAGCGATAATGCCTCTCTCACGCATTTCTGCATAACTCAGTTGGCCGTCTAGATACTGCCACATTTGTCTATACCCTACTGAACGTATAGAAGGTAAATCTTCATGAAGATCACTGCGCTCATAGAGTTTTAATACTTCTTGCTCGAAACCTGCTTCCAACATCATGTCGAAGCGAGTCGCGATACGTTCGTGCAACACTGCCCTGTCAGCGGGCGCTATGGCAAATTGTGCAATATTATAAGGGCACCTTTCCCCCTCTTGCTGTTGCCAATGTGTCAACGTCTTGCCAGTACTTCTATACACCTCTAGTGCACGGGTTATTCGCTGAGGATCATTAGGGTGAATTCTCTCACCACTAATTGGGTCTACACCACGTAATTCATCGTGTAATTTAGACCAACCCAAGCGTTGTGCCTGCTGTGTTATTTCATCCCGTACCTTTTCATCTGACTTAGGTAGTGGCGAAATTCCATTTATCAAGGCATTAAAGTACATCATTGTACCGCCAGCCAAAATTGGCACTTTGCCGCGAGATAAAATATCGCCAATCAGCGCATTGGTATCGTTTACAAATTGCGACACCGAATAACTTTCAGCAGGGTCGATAATATCAATTAGGTGATGCACTACACCTGCTTGCTCGTCCTGCGAAGGTTTTGCTGTGCCAATATCCATGCCTTTATATACAAGGGCCGAATCAACACTAATTACTTCACTGTCAACCTTAGCCGCTATATCTAGCGCCAGACCGGTTTTACCCGATGCTGTGGGTCCCATAATTGCAATTACAGGCAATGCAGAATTTATGCCATTGGACACTTTATTCTCCCCATACATCTAGCACTAAATTTAAGGGGCGCACTTTACCAAATTGCTCAATAATTTCCCATTGTTTCGCTTCGCTTTGCTGATCCAACCAGTACCAGAGCGTATTCAATACCTCGTCGTCTAGCACGAGTTCATTTAAAGTCAGTGATTTCATCGCTGCTTCAAGCGAATTTACTTCACCTGCACCTTCAATGGATAAAAAGAATTCAAACCATTTTAACCAAGGTAAATGCCGTGTTCCCGCTGGCACTTGCTGCAAGCGGTATTTACCCGCTACTTTGTTCACCTCAAAATGCGATGCGTTTAGTAACTCAACAAGGTTTTCATCGACGTTTTCTAGTGAGACTGCCACAGGCATCAAAAGCGGTTGACCATGCTCTGCTTTTAAAAATAGTTCGCTTAACCAGATACTTGCAACTTTAGTTGCAAAAAGAAGGTAGATTTTTTCTGACTTTGGGTAAATTCGGCACGAGGGAGAGAGATTAACGTGACCATTCACCCGCTGTTCACCGCTACCACTATCAACAATGGCACTATTTGGCGTCATCAAAGCGTTATAGCTAGATTGATATGCAGCGCTTGGTCCTCGGCTTTGTCCTCTTCCTTGCAACGACGTCGCGCCACCGCTACCACTAAAACTTCCCGCTGATGGCGATTTCGCGTTACCAAGGTATTGACCACGACTTTGCATCGAATTTTGCGAATATGCCCCCGATGGATAATGAGAGTTTTCATTAAATGTGCGATCGTTATCAGGCGTTTGCTCTTGCAAGGGCCTGATATAGTCGTGTTCTACCTGAGATGACATAAAGCCTGAGCCAGAAGGGTGGTTTGCGTCCATTCCTGATAACGGCTGTTCATCGGTCATGGCGTGCAGCGCATCACTCACGGTTTTACAGATAAAGTCGTGTACCAATCTGCCTTGTTGAAACCTCACCTCATGCTTGGCGGGATGAACATTTACATCCACATCTTTAGGGTTAACCGTTAAGTACACCACAAAGCTTGGTTGCTCCACCACACCCCAAACGCTTTCGTACGCTTGGCGAATAGCGTGCATAATAAGCTTATCTCGCATGCCTCTGCCGTTAACAAAACTGAACTGGCAATCATTACTGCTGCGAAGCATGGCCTCATTACCTAGCCAAGCATCAATGTGAAGACCTTCATACTCAGTACTAATATGTACGGCGTTTTGAACAAACTTTTGTCCAACCACAGCACCAATTCGGGTGGCTAAACTGCCTGCTTTGTCGGCGATAAAGCGCTTTACTACTTTATCGTTGTGTTTTAAAACAAATGAAACCTTGGGATAGCTCAGTGCTATGCGTTTTATGACTTCTTCAATATGCTGAAATTCGGTTTTTTCGGTGCGTAAAAACTTACGTCTTGCTGGCGTGTTGTAAAACAGATCTGCCACGTCAATTGTGGTGCCAACAGGGTGGGCCGCTGGCTGGATATTTACCGCCATCTCCCTGCCCTCACAATAGGCCTGCCACGCTTCACCTTGAGACTCAGTGCGCGATGTCAGTGTCAACCGACTTACCGAGCTAATACTGGCCAGCGCTTCGCCACGAAAGCCAAGAGAGAGAATTTGTTCTAAGTCATCCAAAGTGGTGATTTTACTGGTTGCATGGCGACTCAATGCCAGCTGCAGTTCACTTTTGACAATGCCTGACCCATTGTCTTTTATTCGAATGCGTTTGTGGCCACCTTTTTCAATATCGACTTCTATTTTGGTGGCACCAGCATCAAGGCTGTTTTCTAGTAACTCTTTAACCACAGACGCGGGGCGCTCAACCACTTCACCAGCGGCAATCTGGTTAGCAAGTTGGGGAGATAAAAGCTGTATAGGCAAAGGACTACCCTATGATATTAACTGTATGGATTCGTGGCGATACGACATGTAAGTGCAACGAGTGCTAAAAAAGCCGATGAAACAAAACCTTTGTTTATGTTCTCGGAATATTTAGTACCTGCCCTACGCGTACAACATCACTTGAAAGATCGTTGGCGGCTTTGATGCTGCTTACTTTTACATTGTAACGCTGTGCTAATAACGAAAGCGACTCGCCGCTTCTTACTTTGTGCGTTCGGTTATTCGCCCTTTCTTGTGCCCACAGTGTACCATCAGGGGGAACTTGCTTGAAGTAACGCTTAGTCGCATTAAACATGGCATTCGCTAAGCGTTCGCGATGTTTAGACCAGTTCAGATTCTTCTCTTCTTGCGGATTAGAAATGAAACCAACTTCGACCAAAATAGAGGGGATGTCAGGCGCGGTCAAAACTGCAAAACTGGCGGCTTGTGGTTTTCTTTTATGCAGACTGGTCACCTGCTTTAGCTCTTCAACCACTTTATTACCTAAATCGTGGCTGGTCGCCATACTGTGATCCATCGATAAACCCAGTATGGTTTCAGTAAGATATCGCTCGCTTGATTTATCATTGATCACTTCAGCTGCACCACCGAGTAATTCAGAGTGACGTTCTGATTTTTCTAGCCATCGGCCTAGTTCGGTATCGGCTCTTCGCATGGATAGTACCCACACCGAACCGCCTCGAGGCTGGGGCTGGCTAAACGCATCGGCGTGGATGGATATAAGCAAATCGGCTTTTTTCTCGCGCGCAATTTCAGGACGTCGATTCGGAGAGACATAATAATCATCGCCACGAGTCATGATGGCGCGCATACCTCGCTCCCTGTTTATCATGTCTTCCAACTTTTTGGCGATACTCAGGGTGATGTGCTTTTCATAGGTACCAGCCGGACCGATTGAACCTGGGTCATGTCCACCATGCCCGGCGTCGATGGCGACGATAATGTCTCGGTCTCGGGCACTGGTAGAATCATCAATAACGACAGAGCCAGTTAATGCCGACGCTGATAACGTTGGCGACGGCTTCGGCGCGCTATCTGGTAAATCGACAACCAGCCTGTGTCCGTAAGCACCATCGGGGGTTACTGCAAATAACGAAGGCTTTGTATTTCTATTGAGCTCAACAACCACTCTGGCAGATGATTTGTTTTTCGGTGTGGAGTAGCGCAGCTTTTTAATCAAATCACCGCTGTCTTCAATGCCAGAAAGCTTAGCGGTGTCGCTGGTGTTATTAAGATCGATGACAAGCCGAAGCGGATTTTTGAGCGTAAAATAGGTGAACTCTGGCGCTGATTTCATATCGAAAACAACGCGCGTATTGTCCGGCGACGGCCATATCCTAACCCCGTCGATGTTATTTTGCGCACCGTGTGCGAAATGCACGACGAAACACAATAATAATACCGAAACTATACTGCGCACCATAATTAGCCTTTCTGTTATTGTTATGCTGCTCTCGTCAACTCCGGAGCGGCTATTTATTCAGTTTTTCTTTCATTTCGCATTTGCGCTAAACGCGCTTGCATTGCTGAAGCAATTTAGCACCGTGGGCACTTTTTGCTTCCAAATTAAACTGCCTACCCGATGGCGTAATATTTATACTAATCACTAAGTCTGGGGATGCCAAGTATTCGCCCCCTTTTTCCGACCATTCAATAAGCGCGATTGCGCCCGAACCAAAGTAATCGCGAATTCCCATGAACTCTAACTCTTCTGGGTCGGCTAAGCGGTACAGGTCGAAGTGATAGATATTGACGCCGTCCAACTCATAAGGTTCAACCAATGTATATGTTGGACTTTTAACGCTACCTGAATGACCTAAAGATTGAATGAAATATCGGCTAAATGTCGTTTTCCCTGCACCTAAGTCGCCGTTTAAATAAATAACAGCATCGGTAGGGAGTTGACTCGAAACGGCCTGCGCTAAATCTCTGGCAAGCTGCGCTGTATCATCTACTTCATTAGCAAAAAAAGAGGTATGCGGGTAAGACATCAACAATATTCCACAGTAATAGAAAGCCGAATAATACCAATCCACATAGATAATGGCCCACTCAGAAGGCGCTGGGTGAGTTAGGTTCTATGCGGACTGGTGTAACACAGTAGATGCCTGCCCGTTCAAGACAAAACCACGCTAACTAGTGGTTTATAAGCGCACGTACTGCGTCAAACAAATCGCTCGCTATCATACCACGTTGACCATACAGTTGGGCAATATCATCGCCAGCCTTAGCATGAAGCACTACACCATATTTCGCTGCAATATCTGTTTCTACACCTTGCGCGAGCAACGCACCCAATATTCCGCTTAATACATCACCACTTCCTGCTGTAGCCATACCGGGATTACCGTGACGGCAAACCCAGGTTTTCTTTTCATTGTCGATAAGCGTGCCCGCCCCTTTTAACACACAGACCGCATGGTATCGCTGTGAGCACTGCCTTGCGTAGTTAAAACGGTCGCTTTCTACATCATCAATAGAAACACCGAGTAAACGGGCAGCTTCGCCAGCGTGAGGGGTTAAAATACTGTCAGACAAGGTGTACGCGGTTGACTGCTGACACAACAGATTTAGCGCGTCAGCATCAATGACCACAGGCTTATTTTGGCTTTGACAGTGCTTCATGGTGGTTTCAAATGCGCTTTCTGCCCATTCATCTTGCCCAAGACCCGGTCCAATAACCACACAGGTTGCCCAAGCTAATGCATCTTCCAAATTAAAGTCGGTAACCATGAGTTCAGGTCTGCCTGCACTTACCTGAACGACCGACGACTCATGGGTATACACACGTACCATGCCCGCACCACTTCTCAGTGCGGCTTCACTGGCAAGGCGAATGGCACCTGCTGTTCCGCGGTTACCGCCAATGCACAACAGTCGACCGTAAGTCCCTTTATGACTGTTAATCTCCCGTGGCCCCATACCTTTAAAGTGGTCGATATTTAGCATGGTCGCGCTCGCTTTAGCTAATGCTTGGAACGCTTTGCCGATACCCAAGTCCGCATATACTAACTTACCGCACGATTGTTTACCCGCACCAGTAACAAGCCCCGGCTTAATGCCCACAAAAGTAACGGTGATATCAGCCTGAACACATCGTCCCAGGCTCTGTCCTGTATTTGCATCAAGCCCTGACGGCACATCAACGCTTACTACCGGTGTTGATGACGCATTCACCGCATCAATGATGTCTGCAAACTCATTGCGAATATAGCTATTAATACCTGTACCAAGAAGCGCATCTATCACTACGTCAGACTTCTCGAGTAGCGCAGCGTCAAACCCATTGATACTGCCTCCTGAATCGAGCCAGCGCTGCTGCGCTTTGCCAGCATCACCATCCAGCGTACGTTCAGGCTCAACCGCACATAAATGCACTTGTTTACCCGCAAGTTTTGCGTTTATTGCTGCAATGTAGCCGTCACCCGCATTGTTACCTTGCCCCACCAGCACTAAGTAAACGTCAGAGTTTGGCATAAGCTCAAGACACTGCTTAAACACCACATCACCAGCTCTTTGCATCAACGTGAACATATCGCAGCCCGAATCCGCGGCGGCTTGTCCCTCATTTTCCCTAACCTGATCGGCCCGAAATAATTTGTATGATAAACTTGATGTTAATTGAGTATCTAGCATGAGCACATGTCCGAATTTAGTTCTATCGACCTTGTTGAATTAACCAACAATATCAAGGCTTGGGGTACAGCGCTAGGCTTTCAGCAGGTTGGCATCAGCGATATTGATCTACATCAGCACGAGGCACACCTTCGGGAATGGTTAGACAATGGGTATCACGGTGACATGGCCTTTATGGAAAGTCATGGGATGAAGCGTGCCCGGCCTGATGAGTTGGTCCCAGGGACATTACGGGTTATCAGCGTTCGCATGAACTACTTACCTCCTGACGCCTCGTTTGCTAAGCATTTAAAAAAGCCAGAAATAGGATACATCAGCCGCTATGCATTGGGCCGTGACTACCACAAAGTGCTGCGCAAACGTCTGAAGCAATTAGGTGAGAAAATCACCGCATCCCTGGCGCATACCCAATATCGCCCGTTTGTAGACTCAGCCCCCGTATTGGAACACGCTATTGCTGAAAAAGCGGGTATTGGCTGGACGGGGAAACACAGCCTGACACTCAACAAAGAAGCCGGCTCTTGGTTCTTCTTAGGTGAGCTGTTCATCAATTTGCCATTACCCACTGACTCACCAATTGAAGAGGGTTGCGGCACCTGCACGGCGTGTCTAACCATCTGCCCGACCAATGCAATTGTTGCGCCTTATAAAGTAGATGCCCGTCGCTGTATTTCCTATCTCACCATTGAATCAGACAAAGATATTCCCGAGGGTTTACGCCCCATGATGGGCAATCGCATTTATGGCTGTGACGATTGCCAACTTGTTTGCCCTTGGAATCGCTTTGCCGATGTCACCAGTGAAGAAGATTTCCACCCACGACAAGTGCTTCACGGCCAAAGTCTCAATGCGCTTTTCGGCTGGTCTGAAGAAACCTTTTTACGCAATACGGAAGGCTCTCCCATCAGGCGGATTGGCTTTGAGAAGTGGCAGCGTAATATTGCCGTTGCGTTAGGAAACGCTCCGTATGATGAACAAAGCATTCTGCTTTTGAAAGAAAGACGAGGGAGCGTGAGTGACTTGGTGGACAGACATATTGATTGGGCCCTTAAGCGGCAGCAAGAGAAACAACAAGCGTCTGATGCAAAAAACAGGCAGCAAGCGCGGCTCATTCGCGTAATTGAGAAAGGCTTACCAAGAGACGCTTAACGCAGTACACGCTTGAATAAGGCATACCGAGAATTCATTTAGTTTAGCTATATAGGTTTTTAGGGTTAACCCGCCGAAGCAAACTGACTGTTTAAATCGGCCTGAGTGCTATTCCGATAACGCATACGAGCATTTGGCGAATGGGATGCGGCGAAAGAAACGTTAAGTTTCAGGCCTCGTTGTGCCACTTGCGTGGTTATGATGGGCGAGCCGAATTCCCACCACGGCTCCTGTTCCAATGCTTCAATAACTCGCGACAGCTCAGTTTCAGAACCGTCATACTCACCCGTTATTTCACAATGTCCGTTCTCACATTTTACCGAGTCTAAAACAAAGCGCTCGTTGTTAGGCGGCAGCGCAAAAAACGTATTGAGTGAGCCTTCGGTTTTCGTGTAGAAAATCTCTGGCGCCATGATTTGGGCATTCTCATTAACGGGGGCAGCATTCATCACGCCGTTTTTCGCAACGCTTGTATCCAAGAGCACCGCACCTGCATCATTTGATACCAACTTGGCAGCGGGCTTAATAACTTTCAGCTCACTCGTTTCCGTGGCACGAGAGCGCGCTAACACATTGGTTAACCGCTCTTTTTCTGCATTTGATTCACTGAGTTGGTGTTGATAGCCAGAAAATTTATACCCTGCTATCAATGCAAACGCTATCAGCAACAACACAAGCCACGTTTTCATTTTACTTCCTTTATCGAAGTCGCTTACTTGTGATATTGCTTACTAAGTTCATGTACCGCATTAACGAACACACCTGCATTCTCAGGTGGTACGTCTAGATGGATACCGTGACCTAAATTAAATACGTGACCGCTACCTTCACCGTAACCTTCTAGAATGGACGCCACTTCTTGCTCAATTCTTTTCGGTTGAGCATACAGCATTGATGGATCCATATTACCTTGAAGTGCAACTTTATCGCCAATGCGCGCACGCGCTTCTTTAATGTCGATAGTCCAGTCTAAACCTACTGCGTCGCAGCCTGTCGCCGCAATCGATTCTAGCCACATGCCACCGTTTTTGGTGAACAAGGTAACAGGTACTTTACGACCTTCATTTTCACGGGTCAGCCCACTTACAATGCGCTCCATGTACTGAAGCGAGAATTCTTTGTAGTCACGAGGAGATAACACGCCACCCCAAGTATCAAATACCATGACTGACTGCGCGCCCGCAGCGATTTGAGCATTTAAATACTCAGTAACAGAGTCAGCCAGTTTTGCTAGTAACGCATGAAGCGTTGCTGGCTCAGCAAATGCCATTTTTTTGATTTTGGTAAAGGCTTTACTTGAACCACCTTCAACCATGTAAGTCGCGAGAGTCCAAGGGCTTCCAGAAAAACCAATGAGCGGTACTTCACCTTTAAGCTCGCGCCGAATTGTGCGAACGGCATTCATTACGTACTGTAATTCACCTTCTGGATCAGGAAGGCCGATTTTATCCACATCCGCTTTACACGTGATTGGATTTTTAAAGCGAGGGCCTTCACCTGTTTCAAAGTAAAGACCGAGGCCCATCGCATCTGGAATGGTTAAAATATCCGAAAAGAGAATTGCAGCGTCGAGAGAAAAACGACGTAAAGGTTGTAGCGTCACCTCACATGCAAGTTCTGCATTCTTGCACAACGACATAAAATCGCCTGCTACTGCACGCGTCGCTTTGTACTCTGGGAGGTAGCGCCCGGCTTGTCGCATCATCCATACAGGTGTGACATCAACCGGCTGCTTAAGTAACGCACGTAAGTAACGATCGTTCTTTAACGCGGGCTTATCAACACTGGGGAAATTTTGCGACATATAACTCACCTAAATAACTGAAGATATTTGAGCGCGAAAGTATACCAGTATTCTTACCCAAGGTGTGCTAAAACCTGTATAAAAAAATCAACGTTTTAACGACAAATCGGTGCAGTGTCGATTATTGAAGACAAACAATACTTGAACATTAGGTTAAAAAGACGCTTGCACTTAAAGTGAGTGTTTGCTAATACTATAACCGTTAAAGAAAAGAAGCCCTACATGGGACCGTGCTAAACTTATTGAAACCCTGCTTCGGCAGGGTTTTTTATTTGTCGCCAATTAAAGACACCGTTTCAGCAATTAATTGTCCCGCAATAGACACTTTCGGTGGAATAGTCGGCAGCGCATCTATATCAAACCATTGCGCATCATCTATCTCGTTTTCCTGACAACGAATTTCCCCGTCGTCATACTCGGCAATAAACCCGACCATTAAGGAATGTGGAAATGGCCATGGCTGACTATTGTAATAGCGCAAGTTTTTAACCTTAACGCCAACTTCTTCGAAAACTTCTCTGTGTACCGCTTGCTCCAGACTTTCACCACTTTCTACGAAGCCTGCAAGGGTTGAATACATATTGGATTCTCGGTGGCGAACGCCTTTCGCAAGAAGAATTTTCTCGGTGTTATGAATAGAGACAATGATACAAGGCGAAACTCTTGGGTAGGTGCGATGATTGCAGCGGTGACAATGCATTGCCATTTCCCAATCAACACGTTCGGTTTTCGCGCCGCATTGCCCGCAAAATTGATGAGTACGCAAGAAATGGATGTATTGCCAGGCTCGCCCAATAACGGAAAAGGCAATATCGTATTCAGCAAAAAGAAGCTGCCTAAGCGATACCCGTTCCCAACCGGGCTCGTCAACATGCTCAGCGCCCAAATCAACAACATACACGGGCAGGTCTCTATGCGCCGTCTCATTGAGCGGCGGAAGTTGATGAATTTCATCGACATAAGATGCTAAGAAAGGAATATCACTCAGGTAAGCAACAGGGATAGACTCAGACGATTCTTGTACTACAATTTTGCCGCGACTAAACACTACCCACAGGGCTTGCTGAGCAGCTAGTTTCGCCTCATCCAACTTTATCATCATTGCACATCACTCCTGTTCTTTAATGCTTCATACTACACTAAATACTAAGCGTGTAGATCGCCACCATACATTTTGAAACGAACTTTTTCGCGCAAAATTTGTGTCGCTAGTGCACAGTGTTATACTGAAACTTATTGTCGCTAAACGGGTAACACATCAAAATGTTGCAACAGTTAGAAAGCGTTGAATCAAAATGGGGCGGGAAAAGCCAGGTTATTGACCGCTGGTTAATGGACAGACAGTCACTGTTAGTTTCTTTCTGTGAACTAGCAGGTATCAACAAGCGAAGCGAGTGTTTACCTGACCCAGATGAAATAGACAACTTTTGCAGCGCATTACTCGATTATTTGTCGGTAGGACACTTTGAGGTTTTCGATATGTTGGTTGAAAACGACAATGAAGGCCTTGCACTACGAGATAAACTTTACCCCAGATTGACAAAAACCACTGACGCAGCACTCGCATTTAATGATACGTTTGCACAAGCAGTAACGCCCGAGCAGGCAGCTGAATTTGACTCAGCGCTAGCCAAGCTTGGTGAGACATTAGAAGAGCGTTTTGCCTTGGAAGATGAGTTAATAGCTCATGTACACACTAAAAAACGTGATCCAGAAGTGACGCTTTAATATAACAATGAAAGTCGAGTTTACGGTTATCATCAATGAACAAAACCACACTTATTCATAAGGCACGGGCTTATTGCGAGCAACGCGGCGCCAGATTCACACCGCTTAGAGAAAAGGTGTACGAAATTCTTGTTTCAAAGCACGGTCCTATGGGTGCTTATGAACTACTCGACTCTCTGAAAGAAACAGAGTCTAGTGCTAAACCTGCAACAGTCTATCGCGCCCTTGATTTTCTTCTCGATTTTGGGTTCATTCACCGTTTAGAGTCTACCAATGCGTTTGTAGCCTGCTATCATTTTGGCTGTAACCACCCTGTTCAGTTTCTAATTTGTGACAGCTGTGGTGATGTTGCTGAAATTCAATCTGAAGGTCTTCAAGAAACCCTTGATAGCCAAGCAAAGCAACACGGATTTAAAGTATCGAAACAAACTATAGAGGCCCATGGATTATGTGCCGATTGTCAACAAACGGAAGATCACGCTGCCCAGGAGAGTGTACATGAATGCTGATTTTGTGAACCCGTTTATTGCTGGTCTTTTGAACGTGCTTGAAACCATGGCTCAAACTAAATTGACCCCGGGCAAGCCCAAGCGCAAACAAAGCGATATCGCAAAAGGTGACGTGTCTGGTTTGATAGGTATGGTTGGTCCTGATGTTCGAGGCTCTATGTCTATCACGTTCGATGAGTCGCTTGCGCTTACTATCATGGAAAGAATGGTAGGGGAGCGTCCGGAGAAACTCGACGCTGAAGTGGGTGACATGGTTGGCGAGGTTACCAATATGATTTGCGGCAATGCTAAACGAGACCTTGCAGAACGTGGATATGAGTTTGGCATGGCAACGCCAATCGTTGTATCAGGAAAGCAACACACAATCAGCCATCAGGTGGATGGCGCTAAAATTATTCTTCCTTTCATGTGCGACGAAGGATTAGCGCATTTGGAAATCTGCTTTGACAAATAATTTCTGGCACTCTGAAAAAATTACACTAGACAGCTACCCGAGAGGATTTCACCTGATAACACAACAGGTGGAATCTGCCCTCCCCAGTATTCGTCATGTTGAAGTTGGCCTTCTACATTTATGGCTTCAGCATACTAGTGCAAGTTTGACAATAAACGAAAATGCTGACCCGACGGTGAGGCACGATATGGAGGCTTTCTTCAACCATAGTGTAAAAGAAGAGCTTTCTTTTTTCAGGCATACTTATGAAGGTAAAGATGATATGCCTGCTCACTTAAAATCGAGTATACTAGGCTGTCAACTTACAATTCCTGTCCAACAAGGCAAACTTGCACTTGGCACATGGCAGGGTATCATGCTCGGTGAACATCGAGATCATGGTGGAAGACGAACAATTATTGCCACATTACAAGGGATAGCAGAACAACCCACATTATAAATGGCACAATTTGTGCTTGCATTGTTTGCTAAGCACAACACAAAATTATCAAAAATTGATAATCACTCAACGTTAAACAGGATGTGACTATGAAACAACACTTTAAAATGGCAGCGCTATCTCTTGCTGTAATTTCTTCGACTAATGCATTTGCACAAGACTCTTCTGAGCCAGCGTATAAAAGTTGGTTTGGTGGCTCAGCGATGTATTACAACACTGACGAGTCTAGACCTTTCAGTGACGGCGTTGCAGACGACAACGGCATAGGCCTAACAGTTGAATACGGTTTCCGTTTCACTCAAAGTTGGGCTGCAAGAGTTGAATTTACTGCATTGGAGTTAGAGTATACTGATAATGCAGGAAATTCAGCTGAAGACGACGGTGAAATGACTGGCGTTGACGTAATGTACTTTATGCCTAATGACCAGTGGTTCCTATTCGGCGGTGTAAAGCGCCAAGCTGTTCTTGAATCTACAACTCTTGGTAACATCGGTATTGGTAAGCACTGGGATGTTCATGAGAATGTTAAGATAATTACTGAAATTGCCGCTTACCATGATTTCGGCGAAGATTACAACGATTATAGTGTTAAGCTAGGCTTAGCCGTGCCATTTGGTAAAGCGACTCCTTCAGCACCTAAAGACAGCGACAACGACGGCGTTGTAGATGGCAAAGATCAGTGCCCAATGACTCCAGCTGGCGTTCGCGTTGATGCGACTGGCTGTAGCGTTGATAACGATAACGATGGCGTTCTAAACAGTGTTGACCAGTGTCCTAACACGCCAGCTGGCACTAAAGTAGATGCAACTGGCTGTGCACTTAAAGACGCTGATAACGATGGTGTTGTAGACAGCAAAGACATGTGCCCTGATACACCAGCAGGCGTTAAAGTTGATGCGAAAGGCTGTACAGTATTTGATGAAGAGACAGTAGAAATCACACTACGCGTTCTATTCGACAACGAAAGTGCTGTTGTTAAAATGCCAAAAGATCCAGAGATCTCTGAATTCGCTGAGTTCATGAAGCAGTATCCTTCAACAACTGCGGTAATCGAAGGTCACACTTCTGCACCAGGTTCTGAAGCATACAACATGGACCTTTCAAAGCGTCGTGCTGCTAACTTCAAAGAAGTAATGGTAGACATGTACGGTATCGAAGGCTCTCGTCTAGAGACTATCGGTTACGGCGAAACTCAGCTTCTAGACAACGGTAAGAATGCCGAAGCACACCGTGTTAACCGTCGCATTTCAGTGACAGTTAAAGACACAGTGAAAGTAGCTGAAGAAAAGTAATTCATTGTATATGAATTGAAAAAGGCGCCCTACTGCGCCTTTTTTGTGTCTGGAATACTTTGACTTGTTAACCCTTAATATGTAGACCGTGGCCGTGGTCGAAGCCTTTAGTCGCTAAAAGAGGGCTAATATTCGTCGGCTATGGCAGGGCCTGCATAGTTGTCAAATCGTGAGAACTGACCTTGGAACGTAAGTCGGCAGGTACCAATTGGGCCGTTACGCTGTTTACCAATGATAATCTCTGCAATTCCCTTATACTCACTGTTTTCGTGATAAACCTCATCACGATAAATAAACATAATAAGGTCGGCATCCTGCTCGATTGAGCCAGACTCACGAAGGTCAGAGTTTACAGGACGTTTATCGGCGCGTTGTTCTAGCGTACGGTTAAGCTGTGAAAGGGCAACTACCGGCACTTCAAGCTCTTTAGCCAATGCTTTCAGTGAGCGAGAGATCTCTGCAATTTCCAATGTTCGGTTATCGCTAAGAGAAGGTACGCGCATCAACTGAAGATAATCCACCATGATAAGGCTAATCCCGCCGCGCTCTCGCGCTAGCTTTCGGGCACGGCTACGCACGTCCATGGGTGTTAAGCCTGAAGAATCATCAACAAACAAGCTGTCTTTGTCTTTAAGCATAGCCATGGTGTTGGATATTCGCGCCCAGTCTTCATCGTCGAGCTGTGCGGTACGAATTTTGGTTTGATCAACGCGGCTTAATGATGCCAGCATACGCATCATGATTTGTTCTGAAGGCATCTCAAGACTAAAAACGAGCACAGGCTTGTCTTCTGCCATCATTGCGTTTTCAATCAAGTTCATGGCAAAGGTCGTTTTACCCATCGATGGACGAGCCGCAACAATGATAAGGTCAGAAGGCTGCATACCACTGGTCATCTTGTCTAAATCGGTGAAGCCCGTTGTAACACCGGTCACCTCTTTATTGGTTTTCACCAATTCTTCTAGACGGTCGATAGTCTTGCCTAGAATTGACTCAACATCGCGAGGACCTTCGTTTTCACCAGTTCTTCGCTCGGCGATTTCGAATACTTTACTTTCCGCCAGATCAAGAATGTCTGCACTGTCTCGGCCTTCAGGGTTGTACCCTACTTCAGCGATTTCATGCGCTACGCCGATAAGTTCGCGTGTAATGGCTCGCTCGCTGATAATTTGCGCATAAGACACAACGTTCGCGGAACTTGGGGTATTTTTGGCAAGTTCACCTAAGTAGGCAAATCCACCTGCATCTTCCAGTTCATCATGCTTTTCCAGCTCTTCTGATACCGTAATAAGGTCGATTGGCTGGCTACTGTTTAGTAGTCGAGTGATAGCGCGAAAGATTATTTGGTGTGAGCGATTGTAGAAATCGTTATCGGTAACAAGCTCCGCGACCTTATCCCAGCTTTCGGGGTCGATAAGCATGCTGCCTAAAACAGATTGCTCAGCCTCAATGCTATGAGGTGGAACCTTCAATTTCTCAACATTTTTATCGTTTTTAGACGCAGACGCCACGAGTGAAACCTATTCCAATGCACAAAAGTCAGTTGGATATTATGCGCTTTTAACGCTCATCTCTCAACAAAGGAAGTAGGACTTTTGTTGTGAAAGCGCAAAAAGGCGACATCGTTTAAAGCGTTTTCTCCAGCTTTAAAAACGTACCATCGACCAAGGTATAGGTATTACCGTTTTCCTGAAAGATTAGGGTAGAACCTAAGACGTCCGTGCCTTCTGAGCAAGACAAATTCACTTCAGTAATCTTGTCGTCACTAAAGCCAAGAGAAGACGGCGATGCTTTAAAAGCCGCATAAAAATCTTGATTACTGATATTTTTCGTTGAATACACCGGTGACTCACAGAATGCCTGATCGAGTTTAGCCGAGTCTGAAGCATAGGTTACCGAGCGACCCAAGAACTTTTCTGACTCTATTGATGAGTGAGCTGAAACACCTACATTATAGGCCTTAGTCACCACCCAAGTACCTTCGTAATAAGCGGGTTCCTGAACAGCACAGCCTAGCGTAAATGCGCATATTCCAAACGCACCAATAATTAGACTATGAAATCGCCAAAACCTTTTGACGTGTCCAACAATACTCAATTTAACCTCCAATCAAAAAATAACAAACCATGTGATGATGTGGGTGAAGCGTGCAGGTCCGCTAACTTGTAACTAAGAGCCATTAAAACGCTCTTTTGTTACTTACAAACGCTCAGCTACACATTTTTAGCGACCAAACAAAAAAAGCTGCGATCACTCGCAGCTTTTCATTAATCACCACATGTCTGATTAATAAATGTGGACTAAATTCATTTTTTCAACCTAAAGTTTCAATTGTGTTGCCTATAGCTTATTCACTTTTGGTCTATTTCAATTCGCCCGTGTACCGTAGAGATGTCTACATTTGCAGCCCCACCGTTGTGGATAAAGCGTAGCCAGCTACCTGGGCCATACTTAGGCTTTTGCGACTTTTCATCACTGATATTGTTTACAATGTTGCCGCCAGCGTGCGTCTCAATATCAAATTGTGCCGATACGCCATCTTGAAAGACAAATTCCATCGCACCGCCTACAGAATTCGCTTTTACGCTACCGTTCTTATTAAGACCTAAACTTGCGTAAGTCCTTCCATTAACCGTATTGATTTGCAGTACGTCTACCGCTTGAAGAGACACATCGATTCGACCGTTGACGGTTTCTACTGATACGTCTGGGCTATCGGAAGTGATGTCGAGCTTGCCATTAACTGACGCAAAGCTCACTGGCGTGTTTCCTGAGTGTGACGCTTCAATTTCGCCATTCACTGTTTCCGCCTCTAAACGGCCTCTCACATTCTCAAGCACGATATCGCCATTAACCGACTCAACTTCAACCCGCTCACCTATGTTTTTAAGGGTTACGTCGCCGTTTACCACCTCAACATCTACTGCTTTTGTTATACCTTCTGCAATAAGATCAGCATTGACCGCGGTGTAGTGAAGGTCGCTTGCTGAAGGTATATAGATAACAAGGTCGTCGCCATCTTTCCCTTTATTAAACCAGCTCTTTGAGTGGCGCTCGACTTCAACGTGTATAACCACAACATCTCCGCGTCTTTCAAAGATGAACTCTTCAGTTTGATCGCCCAGTTCACCGGTGACACGAACCTGAAACTTATCCCAAACTCGAATATCTGCTTTTCCGTTGATGTGTTCAATGTCCACTTTCGGCGAAGACGATGTGTCGATGGTCTTATCTACTTTTTCTCCTGCAAACGCTGTAGTAGCGATACTTAGCAGCGCAGTAGTAAGTAATACCTTGGCCCCCAGAGGTGCCATGAACGTGTGCAAAAATGTGCTTTTCGTATTCATATTCATCTTTAAACCCTTATTAAATTTGCTGCCACTTTGGCGCGTGCACTCGCTCAATTAAGGCAATTTGCTGTTGATATACGTGATGCAGCATTTTGATTAATGCTGAGTTGTCAGGATCGTCCTTTAACGCCGCTTTGATAACATCAGCAGCATCGTCTAATTCTTTTAATTGTTCTTGCCAATCTTCAGTTAGCGCTGTTGTACTTTCATAACTAGCAAGAAGACTATTTACTTGTTGTTGATGCTGCATACTCATTGCGTCAATCAGGGCATAGCCATCACTTCGGCTTTCATCAGCTTTAAACGCAAAAGGAGCAGCGAACCACAATACAGTAACTAAACAAACACTTGCGGCTATCGCCATCCACTGTCTCGATGTAACAGTAGGTGCTGAAGCGTCATCGTTTGAAGGGTTGTCTTGAGCCGATGCTATACCTAGCTCTATGCCTCGCCACAGATCTCGCTCGGGCTGCTTCTCTTTTGATAGCTCAGAAATATGCTGAGCAAGCTTGTCGTCAAAATTACTCATCATCGACTCCCATAAAATCTTTCAACAATTGCTTAGCACGGAAAAATTGTGCTTTGCTTGAGCCCACTGCCATGTTCGACATGCTGGCAATGTCTTCGTGTCGGTAACCCTCTAACGCATGGAGCACGAAAACCATTCTGGCTCGCTCGGGTAAGCGAATAACTAATGCCTCTAAATCCACATCGGTGCTGTTTTCTTCAGCCGGCATCTCGTTAATACCGCTGTTTTCCAAGTTAAACATCCGCTGTACCCACCCTTTCTGCTTACGCATATAAGAGATGGTAATGTTTGCCGTTACGCTGTGTAACCACGTGGAAAATTGGCTTTGACCGTCAAAATTACCCAATTTTTTCCATAGCTGAATAAAGACTTCTTGCGAAGCATCTTCTGCCATTCCCTTTTCACCTGTAAGCCGGTAACAAAGCGCGTAGACTCGCCCAATATGTTCATCGTAAAGGGAACGAAATGCCTGCTTATCGCCCTTTTTCGCTTTAGATATCAGCTCATTTTCACTTTTATTACCAAACACCACATTGGCGTGTACAACACGTTGTTGTGTGTGTTCCATTCTTTTCTCTTTGTTATTTGTGGTGCTGATTAGCATTATTAGTGTTATAAGGTTAGTCGTACCCTATAGTAGAAAGGTTTAAATGCACAAAAATATTTTTTGGAGATGCCATGTCTACCTCATTTTCTGTTAACGCTCTGTTTGCTGGAAAACCTCAGCCGTTAGGCCCTCGTGGGGCACCAAGCAGTATTGTTAAAGCCCCAGTCGACGCGTTAACGGTACATATGGACAGAACCGATGAAGATGAACAGGCCAACAAACGTCTTCACGGTGGACCGGAGAAAGTGCTGCATCAGTTCAACCCGACCAACTATCTGACATTAAGAAAGCATTTTCCTGAAGGCGAATTTTCGCTGGGCAGTATTGGCGAAAACATCAGTGTAGAGGGCATGGACGATGCTACCGTTTATATCGGCGATATATGGAAGTTCGGCGAGGTAGAACTGCAAGTAAGTGCACCCCGTGCCCCTTGCAATAAAATCTCTCAACGCTTTGGCATCCCTAACCTAGATAGATTTGTTGGAGAGCGAGGCATTACTGGCTGGTACTACCGGGTTGTTAAAACCGGTACTATTTACGTAGGCGACGAAGTAACACTACTGCACCGTGAGGACGATACCGTTAATGTTCACACCCTAATGCAATGCGCCCATACCAAAGCAGACAAAGCCCTGGCACAAAAGCTAGCGAAACTTGAGGCGCTTGATGACGAATGGCGCGGAAAATGCCAAAAAATTGCGGATAAATAGGCCATTTATCCCTAGCTTAAATTAAAAAGACGCCTGCTCACCTTCATTCAAAATAATCCAAGGCATTGCAGGGTTTAGCTGCTTCTTCATTTTCATAAGACGAAATAGCGCAGAATGTGACGTCTTGTCACCCATCATCCAGCTGGCATTTCCATAGCCCCAAGGCACTACGGCTTTACAGCCTAGGTCTTGGGCCGCAACAATGGCATCTTCTGGCGTAGTATGTACCTTGCGATACCATTTGGGTGAAGTTTCGCTGAAATAAGACGCTATGGGTAACAGGCAAACATCTATTTCACCAAAGCGCGCTTTAATATCCTTGAAGTGCGGTGAATATCCCGTATCCCCCGCAAAGAACAATGTTTTGCCTTCACTCTCAAATACCCAACCGCCCCACAGTGTCGCATTGTCGTCCTCGTACAAATACGGCACCCAAATTCGGTTACTGAAATGATGGGCAGGCACGAAGTGGATAGAGGTTTTGCCTACGTTTTTGCATGTGTACCAAGCCATCTCTTTAATGGTGTAGCCTCTATTAGGGAAGTGCTCTGCGAAACCTAACGGAACAAGATATTCGGGCTTCGTGCCTAATTCGGCAATATCGGCCTTATTAAAATGGTCATAATGAATATGGGAATAAACTACAGCATCGGTTTGTGCGAGTTTGTCTTCACCTACCTCAGCGGGTTCGTTGCGGCTGAATCCTTCCGCCAATCGAAAAGCCCAGTTAACAGGCCAATCAAACTGACCAAACACAGGATCGATAAGTATTTGTTCACCACTTGCGGTGTTAAGTATAAAACTTGCGTGCCCTAACCAGGTAACGGTAAAGGGGGTGTTTAAGCTCACTGTCGGGTTGTTGCCAACGAACTGACAATTTTGCATGTCACTTTCACATTCAATATCGGCAGACGCCGGGTAGCAATCATTAGTGCACGTGACAGGGTATGCTTTAAAACCGTCGTAAATATTGCTGAATCTGTCCTCATACCCAGGCTCATTGGTGTGCTTGATTACAGCATTTTCACCTTCTATCTGAGTAACATGATTAGAGCTGGCGCAACCAGTCACGACACTTCCTGCTACTACTAGCGACGCCGACAACATCGTTAACTTCTTTAAACTCATTACCATTTTTAACATTGCATCCTTGTAGGCAAAGCGCTTAGTTGACTGCCGCGTCTATGTTTTATTTACTCAATTGTGCAGATATCAAGAGAACCGCAGTTTAGCGCAAGTACTAAGATAGCGGTTAACCGTTATTGTAAAGCGAGAAACCATCAGCACCACAGTAAATACGCAAAAAAAAAGCCGCTCTAAGAGCTAATGCCGTTCACTTAAGGTGAGCGGC
>NZ_CACSIH010000185.1:0-304 GCF_902705805.1 Alteromonas alvinellae
TTTTACCCTCCACACCATTACTGGCTTTCATCGGCCTAGCCTTACTCACTACTACGGGTTCATCTGCCACCTCACACTCGCAACATTCTTGGATCACTCCTTGAACGATACGTCCAACCATTTGATTGGATCCAATGCCAGGCTTCCCCAGTTACTGCACTGGCTCCCTGTTAGAAATTCCACCCTCAAACACAAAACAGGTCTGACTGAGTATCGGGCTTCGCGCTATTTTGCACGCTTACCCACCTGCCTTGCCGAATCAGGTTCACTTTCATTGTGTACCTCTAACTTCCTATGGCTTCCT
>NZ_CACSIH010000186.1:0-24084 GCF_902705805.1 Alteromonas alvinellae
CTGGGGCTGCTTTGATTTTAGTGCATTAACTGAGGTACGTTTAGGCTATCCCCACGCGTGGGTCGAAGCTTTGAGCCCCTGCGTGATTATGGAATTACTGCACACGCTATTTTAGGCCCAGAAGTTCCATCTACATCAGGACCTTTGTGGATCATCAAGCTACGTCCGCGTAATTCTTCTAGGGTTAAATTCGCACCAAAAACTGAGTCCGACGCGCTACCACTCTCGCCAATTAGTAGGGGAGGTAAATCGCCTTTTGGTTTCATCATTTGAATGTGCATAGCATGTGCTTCCGGGCTCATTTCCTTCATGTCTATATCGCCCATATTCATCTTCATGTGGCCATGGCCATAATGCCCGCCAGCAGCCAATCCTGCCACCTGCTTACCGCCTTGTGAACCAGCCTCACAGCTGGGCTTTTCATGAAAATGCATGCCATTCAAGCCTGCCGGTAGTCCGGTTACATCAGCCGTTACTCTAACCCCCCCCTCTTCTTGCGTAATAAGAATACTGCCCGCGTTATCGCCCACACCAAAACCGTTGATCAAGTTGACCTGTAGCGATAAACGACTTTGTGGATCCAGCCTCACCAGGTGTTCGCGCAAGGCCTGGTCGGTATGATCAGGTAGCGTTCCCTTCAGTGCATCTCTAGCATAGCTAAGGCCTTGCTGTACATCATCTAATTTAAAGTAAGCCTCAGCCATGTGTGCCAGAACAGCTTCATCCCCCGGCATCAAATGGAGTGCACGGTTCAAATAGTGAAGTCCGGCAGTAACCTGGTTGTCTTGGACCAGCGCCCATCCAATTGCGTCAAGCACTGCCGGATTTTGTGGCGCCAGTTGCTCGCCCCGACGCGCCAAAGCTAGACTTTGCTTTGGTGCATTACCCAAATCAGCGCTGACGATAGCTCCCATAGCAATCGCCGGAACATACAACGGCGCTTTCGTCGTCGCTTTATCAAAGGCTTTACTAGCAATATCCAATTCACTCCCAGAGTAGGCAGTTAATCCTTTTTCGTAATAAAGTAACGTGGAATTAGGATTGGCCGCTATGGCCTGATCAAACAGTGGCATTAGATCGGCGTGATCCGTAGCAGCCATGCCAGCCGCATGATTGTGCACGCGATGGTCGTGCATGGATCCAAATAAAGCCATCCAGGCGCTTATATCGTTCGGAGCCAACGAGACTGCAATTTTAAAGGCTTCAGCTGCAGCGTCATTCTTGCCTTCATTGAACAGTATGATACCTTTTACATAGTGGGCTTTGGCAAGCTGG
This sequence comes from Alteromonas alvinellae, assembly GCF_902705805.1. Taxonomy (NCBI): domain Bacteria; kingdom Pseudomonadati; phylum Pseudomonadota; class Gammaproteobacteria; order Alteromonadales; family Alteromonadaceae; genus Alteromonas; species Alteromonas alvinellae. The sequence goes on from NZ_CACSIH010000186.1 coordinate 1,276, forward strand.
GGATTCGCACTCAAAATTGCGTCTATTTGTCGCTGCGCGCCACCGATATCACCTGCAATGAACAACGAATCTACCAGCAATAGCTGTAGATTACTGGTATTTGTACTGCCGTCAATCGCATCACGCAATTGCTCGACTGCCCTATTGCCACGCCCTATCCGTATCATTAAGTCAACATAATTCTCCCAGTGCTCAAGTGACGCCTCTTCGGACTGCGTTAAATATTCATTTAACGTTTTTTCGACGTCGGCATTGCGATGAGCTACCGCAAGAATTTTAGCTTTTTCTAATAAGCGAGTGCGCTCTAATCCTGCATCCTCTCCTTGTGCTTCGACAATCAACGCAAGTGCGGAATCGAATTCACCCTTTTGCGCAAGTAAGCGTGCCCGACTGAGTAAAATGGGAAAAGCTTGATAGGCGGCAGTGTTACGCAACAGGGGGAGTATTTCAGTGGCTGTTTCCGTAAGCCCTGCAATAGTTGCAGCCTCAAACCGTCTGGCAACAGCTTCGAGTGCGACATCGTCAGTATTTTTATTCAATTCAATATCGGCAAGCAAATCGACAGTGACCGCGTGCTTTTCTTGACGCCGATAGAGCTCGGCTAACTCTAATACGATCGGAGAAGCTTGAGTGATGGGCTGTGGCATCTTCGCCAAACTTATCTCTAACGCTATTTCAGCCTGCTCTGGATTGCCGTTTCGCATCCCCAGCCACGCCAGATAACGGGCAGCCATCCAATTTGGTTTTTCGTCACGCAGCAATACGCGCGCAAAGATTTGCCCAGCAGACTCGTATTGCTTTTGTGATAATCGCAGTAATCCCAATAAATTTGTGGCCGCATGAAAGTCGGGTTGAGACTGCAGGATTTTCTGCAAGGTCAGTTCAGCCTCACGGTATTTTTGCTGCTCAATCAATTCGCTAGCCGCAAGATGCAGTGCCATTAAATCGTTGGGGTGACGCTGTAAATAGTTGGCAAGTGCTCTTGGCCCCCTTGGATCATCGCTAGCTAATAAACGACCCACCAGCTGCAGTGCAGCGCGGTCAGCGATTTGTGAGCTGATTTGGGACGGAATGATAGTGCTATCGAAGTTCAGGCTGCTGAGGGCTAGGTTTTGTCGCTTAAGCAATTTAAAGAGCTCTGACTCAGACAATTTGTATACCTGCTCATCATATGTTTTAGTGACGATAGAAGCACTGACACTTAGCGACAGAAAGACTACGCCGAAGAAACCGATAGGGGTAAGCGCCTTTTTCATCCTGTTTACCAATGTTTTTTTTAACATTTTACTCTCCTTTTTTCGTCCAATATTCCAACCATTGCTGATTGTAGGAAGCTTGTACTGTACATAACTCATCCTTAGAATACGAAACCTACATCTCACTTAGTTGAACACTGGTATGGTACACCGGCGCTACTACCTGCACGTAAGACGCTATTCGCGTAACAAACTCAGGCCGTTCTGTTTTGGCTCTCGAGTACTTACCCATATTCCAATATTATGTAGAAACCGTTTCAGATCAATACTCGATTGCCTTGTTAGTGCGACGTCTTCATAGCGTAACTGATAAAAAGCATTGGTGGTCTTTCTCAGCAATTCTGCGGTGTAAGTTTCCAGACGCACATGTTGTTTGGCAAGGCAAACCAATTTTGCCAATATAATGAATCGTCGGGTAAAAATTTAAATAGTAGCTTGGTACAAGCGCCGCTTAGCTTGTTATCGTTGGCTTGCCTCTTCACATTAAAATTTAGCTACAATAAATTGACACGGAGTTTTGGAACATTGAGTGCACTCTTCCAATCAAGCGCATCGCAGGTTTGGTTTGACTGACCGGCCAAAGACTCAAGATTTACAAACAATTCAAATGTTACAAACCCTTGATGAAAAATACTTGCATTGCTTCACAACGCGTTGTGGATGAACATTTTGTTACAACCACAACGCCCCCAGATACGTTAACCTATTTTTAGTGAGATTTTCGGCGCCATTTGTTCACCGATCATATGTACGGCATCTAACAAATCAAAAGGGTAGCTAAATGCTACCCTTTTCATCTTAAACAATCAGCCTTATTTCGCTCTTCGGCGACGGCGAGCGACAACCAATCCAAGTATACTAAGACCAGCAAGAGCGAACGTACTTGGCGCAGAAACAGTTGGGGTAGTTTGTCGATTTGACAGGTTTATGGTCATCGTGCCCTGATCGGACAACCCTCCGCTATCAATGGTGCGGAATGTCGCAACATAAGAGCCTGCTGCGAAGCCTGTTGAATCCCAAATAAATTCAAGAGCATTCGGGTCAAAGGTTGAACCTGCAACAGCGCCTCCAGCACCCAAGAAGGACAGGAACGATGTGGTAAGTACGTCACCAGCATTTGGATCGGTAACCACGAGCGTTTCCGAGATGGAATCACCCACTAACGCATTTATCACAATATCATTAATTGATGGAGCAAGGTTTGCTGCCTGAGAGTCGACTACATCGAACAACCAAACGAACTCTACTGATGAATTTTCATTAGGATTAACACCATCAGATGCAGTGATTCGCGCGCTGAATGCCTCGTCAGCTCCAACGCTTGCGGCCAAAGGGTTATCTACATAGTTAGCGGTGCTAGTTGCATCAATCGCAATTTGGCCTGTGCCGTCAATCGTAAAACCTTCGGCTTGAGAGGTCATGCTGCTCGAAACGTAGCTGGTGTCGTAACTCAATGCTGTCGAACTCACTACATCAAGATTATCAGAATACGCTTGACCGCCAACCACTTGCTGCTGGATATTTTCTAAATCAAACTGAATCGGGTTTGTGGCGTTCGAGCCATCCCAATAAACAGTCGATGTTGTAGAGTAGCCCGACTCTATGAAGTTTTGGCTTGATCCCGGTGCTACCCAGCAACAACCATTCCAAGTAATAGTGTAATAACCTGCACCAGGTAATGTGGTTTGAAATTCTTCCGTGTTACTATCACGACGCACATCACTGGTATCGAGAGTCGAAGAAATCTCTCCCGCATTGAAAGTGCCAGAGCCAGTAACACTGACTGAACTTCCAATCCCAAAAGCGGCAGTTCCCTTACGCCAAAAAGACTTTGACGTCACGGTTAATACTCCATTCGCGTCTACACTTGGCACCAAAGCTGCGCCGCGAAAGTGAGATGCGTTTGCGCTTGAAGCAATTAATGCTGAGGCTACTGTAGCTGCGACTAAAATTTTTGCTCGCGAATTAACGTTTATTGTCATTATCTTGTTCCTTAATTTATTTATTTCGCCGCAGGTAGACCGCTTTTTTATCTGCGTTTTAGTTAATTTTCGGTATGCTTTTTCCGTGCCAAAACTTAATTAATTGTTTTTAAGATATTTTTTTAATGTTCATTAAAAAGTTGTAAAAAATAGTGACGCTTTTTTATACAAAACACGACAAGATTTGCCAAAATTCTATGTGATGAAGAAGTAACTATTAGTCTTATGTGAGCAGCATAAATTTCAGCATGAGAAAAGTCGCAAAGATAATTGGCGATTGGCTGCCAATACCTCGTCTAACGAGTAAAGCTCTCCGCGACCTTGTTTCTATTATTAGCAAGCAACATGTTCATTGTGCCTCGCGCTACAGACGCGACGGCGGTCTCGACATTATTCATTAGTAAATTAGAGAAGACTGGTTTCTCACACGCCAATTTAGTAGTGCCGGTGGTTTTTCTGGTTATTATCGCTACTGTTATGTTGCAAGGGCATAAAGCTATTTTCATCTGGTAACGCCTTGCATAATCGCTTTTGAAACGTGTGGTGTTGCGCATTGGCTAGGCAGGCAGTGTGAGTTGATGCGATATACAGTCAGGCTTATTTCTCCGAAATATGTAAAGCCCTTTGCCAAAAGAAACAAGAACGATTTTATAGATGCAGAAGCGATTTGCGAGGCATCGATAAGACCCTGTATGCGTTTTGTCAGCGTAAAGTCAGAATAAGCCCAAGTCATTGCTGCTATTTATAAAGCTAGGCATGGTTAAATTAAAAACCGAACAGCGTGTATGTTCCGCATTGGCTCGTTACTCCTAGAGTTTGGTGTCTCGCTGCCTACAGGTCATAGCATGATGAAGCAACTGTTTAACTAGGTTGCTCAGCAAAAGCTGACAATAGCAGGGTTACTTATGCAAGAGTTGACGGATCTTCACGAGTACTACCCGCTTCTCAATGAAAACATCGATAAACAAGATAAAAAGTTGAAGCATTTGGTTGAAACAATCCCTATAGGTTTGCTTCTTAAAGCGATTCCGGGTGGCATGACAGCAAGTCTTTGTAGTGCCCACATCAGTATCGCTACAGACTTTAAAAGTGGAAGAAATATAGCAGCATTGCTTGGCCTGGCTCCTGCGGAGTACTCGAGGGAATAAGCAAGCAGAGTAACAAAGAACTCCGAAACTTGTTTATACATGCCGCAAGGGGGGGGGATGTCCAGACCGGATAAGGCAGGACGGATATATGGTGAGTGGTTGACTAATTTACGGGCCGACAAGCCATTTAATGTTGTGACCGTCGCATTGACCAATAAGCTTCTCCAAATAGCATGGGCGGTCATAAAAACTAAACAGACGTTTGACAGCAACGCACTAGCGCAGGGTTTGCAATGATAAAAAAGATGACGAAAACGGTAGAACCACTGGATTAAAACCTGACACAAAAAACAGCTCACTGAAACTTTCGGTTTTTTGAGAATAATCCAGCGCGGATCTCATCGTGGAGCGGGTTGCGAAAGCGGCCAATCAGACTCCGAATACACTAGCGCACCACCAACCCCGTTCTTGAAATTTATTATTGCAATAACGAGGCGGACCATACATTTTTGTGTCAAAAATGCAGTGAACTGGCGTCACAAAATACGGTAGTTTAGGTTCTTTAACTTTTTGATTTTTATTTGTTTTAAGTTGTTGATATTATGTTTTCTATGAGTGATATTTGATGTCCGCTACCGCAAATGGGGTGTCAGGGGTCGGAGGTTCAAATCCTCTCACACCGACCAACTTATTCCACCCCATTCAATAACTTACATTACTTTCTAAAGCCTTCCTATTTTCAAGCGTATCCTTTTCGTACCCTTATTAAATGCAACGTTGCTCAAGCCTTTTCCCAAACGATATTGGTGTATAAACCATTAACTGATATTTGGTTGAAATTGAAGGCTTACTGAAATGCGATTCCAGCTGTTGATTTGAAGTATTACTGACGTCAATTCTATCAACCCTTGTTTTCCAAACGCATTTTCTACAGTGCTATAAAGTTCCTCCGTGATGGTTGATGAGTGAACAAGCGTTAATGCTTCGGTCCATTCTAATGCGACGCGTTCCTTGTTATCAAAGCAATCCAGTTCTTTCCACGCTGACAGCACATCCAGCCTTGCCTGGTTTTCATTAGATTTTCTTGCTTTATCGGCATGCATATGTTGGTAGAAGCCACATTGATTAATTTGTGACGCGCGCAGCCTAACTAAATGCAGAAGATTATGGCTTAGAGCACTTTCGGCGGCGGGGTTAACTAAACCTTGTAGATGTTCAAGAATGTGAGGGTATTCAGAGTAGAATTCAGATTGTTTTAAGCGATTGTTCATAATGCTCTCCTTTCATTAAGGGAGTACTATAAACATTTGGTGATTGACCTAATTGTAAATTTGCGACAACTTTCGCGTTCTATATTGATGAGGGGTTTCTAATGCGAAGGTGCTAAAGGCATGTGTAAAGTGTGCTTGATCGAAATAACCACATGCTAAGGCAACTTCGCTTAGTTGATGGGAAGTAGTCCCAAGTAATGAGCGTGCTTGACGTATTTGAGCGAATTGGTGAAGTTTGTTTGGCGAGAAGCCAAAATCAGCTCTGAATTGGCGCTCAAGTGTTCTTCTGCTTACGCCAAATTGGTCAGCAAGACTTTGCGGGGTACCAGTAAATTTACTGACTGATAAAGCATGTGCTCCCATTTCTGCGAGCGAGTATCACTGTTTTCAATGATATGTGCTAGCCAGTTTTGTACGGCTGAACACTGGTTATCTATAGATTCTCCTACAAGACTTTCTTGTAATCTTGAATAAGACTCACGCTCTTTTGCTAAATCTTTAACGAATTCGATTTGCTGGTTTTTACTATCGTCGAGCGTAATTCCGAAAAGGCGTTTTAATGCACCGGGCTTAAATCTTATGCTGATTTGCCTACCGGACAGTTTCCAAGGCATGGCACAAACTTTTGTGTGATAGAACAGTTTCGCTTTGCATGCTGAGTGGTCGATGTAGAAAGTCAAACTCGCCCCGGCATCGGGATAAAATTTTTCTGTTGGTGCAGTGGAAGACCCTTTTGGACGATCAATGATCCAGATACATTGCACAAATCTACTGATAGCGTTTATTGGCGTTACGAACGCAATATCAATTCGCTTAAAGCTTGCGGCGGGGATGATATTGTTTATGCTCAAAGTGTACATAATCGTCTTAAATAAGCGCCTAACGGTTCAAAGAGTCATCATCTTACCGTTGTCGCTTTTCGCATCAAGCCTAAAATTGTAAGTATAAAATTACTTTTTTAAAAATTCCCGAACAGACGCTAAAACCAATTCAGCACTTTCAATTTGCGGGTAATGGCCTATATCAGTAAGTTCTACTGTGTCAGGCTTGGGTATGAGTTCTTTATATCTAGTCACCATGTGTGCGCCAGAAATAGGATCAGCCATGCCAGCGGTTAGCCGTACCGGAACGTCAGCATTTTGAAGTGCACCTACCCAACGCTCTCTGTATTGCTTGCGCTGTTTCATGTAGTCCAAAAGCAAATGCATGTATTTGTGGCCATTGTTCTCATTGATAAGCGCCCAAAAATCATTGATGTCCTGGTCTGAAGGGGGCGTATTTGGACCAAAGATGTTGTACATGCTTTTTCGAATGGCGTTTTTGCTCAAAAAAGGAATGAGCAGCCCGCCAATAGGGGAAAGCAGCAGCTTTTGAATGGGTAATGCTTGATGGGTCTCAGGAAAAAGGCCGCCATTTAGCAAATGCAGCGACTCCACACGAAATGAGAGGTTGCCGTCTAACTGACGGGCCATTAACTCCTGAGCAACTGTATCACCGTAATCGTGAGATAGAACGTGAGCATGCGTAATTTGAAGATGCTCTATCAAGGCTTCTATCACCGAGGCTTGTTCTTTTATTTTGTATTTTGTTGGCGCTTTGGTGCTAAAGCCAAACCCCAGCATATCGAGTGTTATGCATTGAAATTTCTGAGCAAGTGCAGGCCATAATTTAACCCAGTCAAAGCTCGCGGTAGGATATCCATGAATTAACAACAGCACGGGGCCTTCGCCCTGGGTAGTGTAGAAAATTTGCTGATCATTAACGTTTAGAAATCGGCCTGAGCTACGCCATTCTGAAAGTTGCATCACGAAAAGCCTTATTATGTTTTTATGCTCAGCTTGCCTATTGCGAGGCTTTAGGTCTATCGTAAGCGCGACATTTAAACTATGTCGCGCTTGTTGCGTCAGTTTACACCAAAACAAATGGGCGATAGAGCGGTAACTGCACTAACTCTCGACAGGTATACAAACTGTTACCCTGGTTCCCTCACCAGGCGACGAAACTAAATCGATTTCGCCGTTAAATTTTTGGCGAACAAGATTGTACAAGATATTTAAGCCCAAACCGGTGCCGCCTTTGTCACGAGCTGTTGTATAAAAAGGCTCAAACACTTTCTTATGAAGTTCTTCCGGAATGCCTTTCCCGTTGTCTTGAACGCTTATTACAACACCTTTGTCATTTTGGCTACAGCTTACAGCAACTTCATTCGCTTCGTTGTTTACTGATGGTCCAAAGGCATGACGCTGTGCGTTCGATATCAAGTTCGTAAGTAACTGTGCAATAATACCAGGGCAGGTAGTGATTACTAAATCTGGAGTAACATCTATGCTAAGCTCTATTTGCTCTTTTCGAAGCATAGGTTTTAACGGGTTACAAACTCGTGGTATATACTCATCCAGCGCGATTTCTTCAATTTCCAGCGAGGTTTGGTCTGCTGAAGTTCGCTTAAAGTCTTGAACTAAGTTCGCGGCCCGCATTAAACTGGTTTCCGCTAGTGATAAACCCTCAGAGCATACCGCCTCAAAGTCTTTAAAACCTTCTTCTGTTAACTCACCATTTTCGAAATCTCGATAAATCTCTTTTAGTTCTTCTTTGCAGTTACTCACAGAGGTAAGCGCAATACCCAACGGTGTATTAACTTCGTGGGCAATGCCTGCTACCAGATTTCCTAAAGCGGCCATTTTTTCTGATTCAACAAGCTTTTCTTGGGCAGCCTCAAGCTCGGCAGTGCGATCTTTTACTTTTTGCTCTAGATTCTGGTTAGCTTCTATAAGCTGTTGCTCATAGTCGGCCCGTTCGTTAGCACTTACTGCTCGCCCGTAGAGGTCGGCAAGCGAAGCCGCAAACACCATTTCATCGGCAAGCCACTCTCGAGCTTGACCTTGGTGTTCACAGCAGATTATTCCTATCATCTTACCGCGGTGGCGAATAGGGACATCAAGCATAGAGCTTATACCCAAGGGCGTTAGATACACTTCAGCAAACTCAAACGTCGCTACATCGGTTAGCGCGTCATGGGCGGCGATCGTTCTACCTGAGTCGAGTGCTTCAAAGTAATGAGGAAAATCTCTTCGCGTGAGCACTAAACTCTCGTTATCAAGATCATTGCCTTTGTCTATAAGCAACGTGCATTGCACAAGGGTATGGTTTTCATCATATAACCAAATACCCGCTCGAGTAATTTCCAAACCTTCACACACTGAGTTGATGATTAGCCTAGAAGCAATGTCTAATTCACCTTTATCGATGTCTGGGCTTTGGCTAACGCGTAGTAAAATTAACTCTAAGGTTTCTTTCATTCATCTTCGTCCGGTTCTGTGGCACGGATCTCAAGTATTCTATCGAAGTGCTCTAGCATTATATGGGTGATTAGCGGGTCGAACTGTTTACCCGCGTTCTCTTGAAGGTAAGCTTTTACCTCGTCAACGCTCCATGCAGGCTTGTAGCAGCGTTTGGAAAGCAGGGCGTCAACCACGTCAACAATAGCCATAATGCGCCCTTCAACAGGGATGTTATCGCCGGCAAGTCCGTCGGGGTAGCCTTTGCCGTCCCACCTCTCGTGGTGGGTCTTGGCAATTATTGCGCCCATTTTTGCAACGATGCGATCAGAATCGGCAAGCAGGTCATAGCCTTTCTGCGCGTGGGTTTTCATTATTTCCCACTCTTCGGGATCGAGTTTTCCAGGCTTATGCAATATGGTCTCAGGTATGCTGATTTTACCCACATCATGAAGGGCTGCAGAGTATCGAATCGTGTCTATAAACTCTCGACTCATATGCAGTTTTTCTGCAAGAAACTCTGTCATCAGAATAACGCGCCTAACGTGTCCACCGGTTTCTTTGCTTCGCATCTCGATAGCGTCGCTAAGCACCATGATGAGTTCTTTCTGCGTTTTTTGAATATCTTCTTTCTGAGTAAGATTCTGGAAAATAACCGCCACATTGGATGCAAACATTTCCAATGTTTTCCTCTGCATTGCATCTAGCGGTTGGTCTAGCTTTACATACAAGATATTGTGGCTGTCTTCGCCTGTTGGGTAATAGCCAATAAATAGTTTGTCGCTTTGAAAGTGCGCTTTGTTGGCTAATACTTGTTTAACTTCCTCTTCAATTGCCTCTGGTATGCGTGTTGAAATGCCAGGTTCACACAAGCCAACAAGGTCTCCGCTAGCGCCCAGTACTGTCATACTCGTATCGCCATACAGGTCGGTGTGCTGTGTAGAGAGATAAAGCACTGAATTATTTAGATTGAGAAGAGTAAGCGTTTGTTTGAGTACCGCAGTACCAAATTGAGCTAGAGACTGGCTTGCCAATACAGAAGAGGATGACTTCAATACCTCTTCCATTCCACGTTTTCCTCGCTCTATGGTCTGTATATCGCGATAAGAGCGAATAGCCGTATAAACGCACGATTTAAGCTTGAGTGAAGAAAGCTCTGTCTTGGCTTTATAGTCATTGATGTCATACCGTCTGATAACATCTTCTTCAGGCGCTTGACCAGGCTGGCCTGTTCGCAATATTAGTCGGGTAACGTGGTTTTTGAGTTCATTGCGAACGGCATCTACCAGCTTCAAGCCTGCATCGTCGGTTTCCATTACAACGTCGACAAACGCTAATGCAATATCCGGGTTAGCTCTAAACAGCGCTAACCCTTCTTCGCCACTGTGCGCGGATAAAAACTCTACGCCACGCTTCTCGAAATTAAATTTGCGTAGTGTGAGTTTGGTAACCTCATGTACGCCTTCTTCATCATCGATAATGGCGATTTTCCAAGGGGCTAAACGTGGCGTATTTTTTTCAGTTTTAGATTTTTTGAATAACGACATACACAGTGCAGTGGATGATTAGATACGCTTAACGTAAGCCACAATTTTCATTCTCGCAAACCAATAAAGAAAGTTTTGGTCTAAAGTTGAATGCCGTCGATTGGTTTATGAAAGTGCTTTGTGGGCGAGAGAATAAACTAAGCAGAGCTAAGTTTTGTTTTTATTATAAAAAATCAATACCAAGTTGGTATCTATTCTAGATACCAACTTGGTAGGCGTTTTATATCATTACGGACGCTACTAATTGTCTTCAATAGGCGTATTTTCAGTAATAGGTACAGTGTTAACGTCAGTATCCAGACTTTCTACAGCATTACGTACACCTGCCGCGTAATCTGGATGTACTTTTTCTAGCACGGCGTACCAGCGCTCTTTTACACTGTCAGAGCAAGGACCCATGGCAGCAGCGTAGTTTTTGTATAAACGTTCCTTCTGGTCGTCAGAGAACATTTCATACAGTTTGCGCGGTTGCACATAATCTACGTCGACATCGTCTTGGTGATATCTGTCGGCATCTCCGTCAATACGAAGCGGTGGCTCTTTTACTGAAAAGTCAGCAACGGGGCCTTCGTATTGATTCGGCTCATAATAGGCGTCGGGGTTACCAAAATCGTTAGTAAAGAAACGCATTGCACCGTCTTTGTGATAGTGGTTTACCTCGCTGTTTTTAGGCGCATTGGCTGGAAGCGCTTCGTAGTGCGTGCCCAAACGGTAGCGGTGGGCGTCGGCATAAGAAAAGATACGTGCTTGAAGCATTTTATCAGGGCTGAAGCCAATACCAGGAACTATATTTGACGGGCTGAACGCCGCGTTTTCAATCATTTGAAAGTAGTTTTCTGGATTTTTGTTCATCTCCAGCTCACCAACTTCTATGAGCGGGTAGTCTTCGTGTGGCCAAACTTTAGTTAGGTCGAAAGGGTTATAACTTTGTTGGCCAGCTTCTTCTTCAGGCATGGCCTGAATATACATAGTCCATTTAGGGAAGTTGCCTTCCTCGATGGCATTGTATAATTCTTCTTGATACTTCTCTCGCGTGCTACCAATGATTTTCTCAGAGGTCTCATTAGTGTAATTCTTGATGCCTTGTTGCGTTTTGAAGTGAAATTTCACCCAGTGGCGTTTGCCTTCTTTATTCCACATGCTAAACGTGTGACTGCCGTAGCCATTCATGTGCATTGGCGATACTGGAATACCGCGATCTGACATCAAGATAGTTACTTGGTGTACGCTTTCTGGCTGTGCGGCCCAAAAATCGAACATGGCTTCTGGAGAACGTAAATTAGTCTTCGGGTGACGTTTTTGCGTGCGAATAAAATCAGGGAATTTGTATCCATCGCGAATGAAGAAGATAGGCGTGTTGTTGCCTACCATGTCCCAGTTACCTTGCTCTGTGTAAAACTTCAGACTGAAGCCCCTTACATCACGTTCAGTATCAGCTGCTCCAGACTCGCCGGCTACCGTAGACCAGCGGCTAAGTACTTCAGTTTGCTTACCAACTTCTGAAAATAAATCGGCGCAAGTGTAATCGGTGATGTCGTGAGTGACCGTAAACGTGCCTTGTGCTCCCCAGCCTTTGGCGTGTACCACGCGCTCTGGAATGCGTTCACGATTCTGGTGGGCTAACTTTTCAATGAGCTGATAATCTTGTAAGAGTGCGGGGCCACGCTCTCCAGCGGTTTTAGTGGTTTCATTACTTACAACGGGGGCGCCTGCCGACGTGGTTAATTGTGGTTTCTTAGCCATTTTAAAACTCCTTTCACATGCTTCTTTTAAAAGCCAAACTTCCATAAACATCATGTGTGCCTGACTCATGATTTGTTTTTGCTACGGCGCGCTTTATGAAAGGGTTTACTAACTTCTATATATAACTATAAAAACAAACAATCTGAATTTGTAAATAAGGCTATTGAAGCAATTACTTCTCCTGTTTACTCTATTTTTACATATCGATAGCTATTCAGCGTCTTAGGGAAGTTCATGAATTTTGCAGAGTTTGCAGCATCTAGAAAAAGTGTTCGCGGGTTTACAAAGCAACCAGTTACCCAAGAAACGGTAGATAAAATAATTAATGCAGCCAAGTGGGCGCCATCTTCATATAACACGCAAACATGGAAAATACACGCGGTAACAGGTGACGTGTTAGATAAGATACGCGAGGGGAACACCAAGAACACATTAGAAGGAAAGCCTCACGTTCGAGATTTTCCCTATAAAGAAGACTATGAAGGTGTACACCGCCAGCGCCAAATTGATGTTGCAATACAGCTGTTTGATGTTATGGGCATAACACGCGAGGATAAGGAAAAGCGCATGGATTGGATGATGCGCGGTTTTCGTCAGTTTGATGCGCCGGTTTCTTTGGTGCTGACGTATGATAAATCTCTGGAGCCTGCTGGTATAACGCAGTTTGGCTTAGGATCTTTAGCGTATGGTATCGTGCTGGCGGCGTGGGATTTAGGTCTGGGATGCGTTATCAATGGCCAAGGTATTATGCAGTCTGACGTAGTACATAAATACGCTAACATCCCTGATGATGAAGCCATTATGATCTGTATCGCGCTTGGTTACCCAGACCCAGACTTCCCAGCAAACGACGTTCGTTCAACTCGCGCTGACAACCAAGAGTTTGTGACTTATCACGGGTTCTAAACAGTGAATTGTCCTAATTAGATGGTGTTTAAAGCGTTTTTTTATGTTTAACGTAAGGCGCTACAGCGCTAAGAGCAGTGATTGAAGCAATATGTGTCAAAGCCTTATTAAGCGTAAGATTGCGATGCGATAAGTGCTTCAATCTGTTTTTCTGGAACAGGTTTACTCCAATAGAATCCTTGTCCAATATCACATCCCATTTCTTTTAACTTTCTGAGCGCAGACTCATGTTCAATTCCTTCTGCTACAGTCACCATTCCCAAACTTTCTGCAATATTGATGATTGCTGAAACCAAGGGAACATCGTTTTCGTCAAAACCTAATGTGTTAATAAAAATTCGGTCTATTTTAAGCTTATGGGCATTGAATTTACGAAGGTAATTTAAATTGGAGTAACCGGTGCCAAAGTCATCGATAGCAAATTGAACACCGAGTTCTTTCATTTGTTCAAGTTGCTCAGGAATGTTTCCATTTTCGTCAGCGAGAATTGATTCGGTAAGCTCAAGTTCTAAAAATCTGGGATTAAGTTGTGTCAAATCTAGAGCTCGCTTTAAAATACTGGGCAGAGTTCCGTCTTTAAACTGCGCGAATGATAAGTTAACGGCAACTGATATTTCACTGTAGCCATTGCGATGAAGTTTAGCGCAGAAAAGGCAAGCCTGAGTTAGTACCCATTCACCTAATGGATTAATGAGTCCGCTACTTTCTGCCAATGGAATAAACTTATCGGGAAACACCAGTGACCCATCATTTTGAGGCCAGCGCACCAATGCTTCAACAGAGCATATCTGACCAGATTTCAAATCAATAAGGGGCTGATAATGCACTTCAAATTGGTTGGCTAGTACAGCAGGTCGTAGCCGCTGAATCAGCGAAAACTTCTCGTCGCTTTCTTCGTCAAACTTTACATCATAAAATTCAAAGCGGTTTCTACCGTTTCTTTTTGCTTCATACATAGCCACATCTGCTTTTCTACATAGTTGTTTGAACTCGGTACCGTCATATGGTGCTATTGCCACGCCAATTGACGCTGAAACCACTATGTTAGTTTGAAATACTTCAAACTCAGAAGAGCACCACTTAATTATACGCTCACACAAGGTTTCTATGTGCTTGCGGTCAGTGATGTTTGCGGCAAGTACAATAAACTCATCACCTCCGAATCGAATAAGACATTCATCTTTAGAAAGTTTCTCATTTATTGACTGAGAAATATGCTGTAAAAAACGATCCCCAGCAGAGTGGCCCAGCGCGTCATTTACAGGTTTAAAATTATCTAAGTCGATAAAAGCCAACGCTAATTGCAATCCATTATCTTCACTTTGAGCCAGTTTCTCTTTAAATAAGCGCTCTCCCAAAAGTCTATTGGGTAAGTTTGTCAGTGGATCATGGTGTGCTAAATACTGAATATGTTCTCTATTTTTATTAACCTTTGTGTATTCAAGTTGCAGTGATGTCATGAGCCGGCGAATATCCTGCACAAGGATAAATACACAGAACCCTGTGATCACAAAAATGATCATAATAAAAGTTAAATGAGACCAGGTTAACGTGGGCGTGTTGGGCGTAATAACGCCTTTCATAACAAGCCATGTAAGGGTAATGCATTGAACTAATACGAGAGATAACACTGTGCCAAAGAGCCCAGTGCCGCCGAGTAGAGCCGCAAAAATAATAATGGCTGGATAGCCAAGCATAGCGATATCGAAAGTGCCTGCACCTGTTGCGGATAGGGCAAATAGCATAGATGACAATGTGACTAAAAGTAGATAACTGCTGGCGACAACAAAATGTTTGTAAGCAAGTATTGCCGCAGTGAACATTGCTGCTAACGCTACAAGCATTATATCGAAGGTGATATCTCTAGCTGCGAATAATGAGACAAACAACCCAAGGCATGTCACTGTGCTTATTTGAGCAACGCGATGCCTTCTAATTGTTATCAGATCATTAGTGTCTATAGGTGGGGAAACTATTTTGCCAGCTTTCATTCGCTAAGTTTTTGAAGTAAGTGAATATCAACTTTAAACTTAACCTTATAAAAAGCAAGCGTATATAAGTCTATGTATTGCGCCGTAAGTTTGATTGAAGAATGTATAGAGTTAAAGACAGACAGTAAAACGCTATTGTTTTACTGTCTGAATTAAAGGCTATCTCTCGTCAGACGGCGCGTAACGCTCCAGCCAATGAGCGTAAGGCGCAGGCATTACCCAAGATGGTTTCTCAACGCCTAACTGTTTTGCCGCATAGTACGTCCAATGCGGGTTAGTAAGGTGCATTCTGCCTACCATAACAACATCAAGCTGTTGGTTTTCGATAGTCTCGTTAGCAAGTTCTGGTGTGTCTACACCCCAAGCCGTTGCAACAGGGATATCAGCTTCGTCTCGTACGCGTTTTGCAACAGGTGCTAGGAAAGCTGGGCCCCACGGAATATTGGCCTCAGGGGTATTGAAGCCCACGCTAACACTTACAAAATCAGCACCAATTTCTTTAAACTGTTTAATGAGTTCGATAGATTCGCTTAGCGTTTGCTCGTCTTCACCGTCGTATTCAATAACGCCAAAGCGCACGGTTAGCGGCAGGTTTTCTGGCCAGACTTTGCGCACTTCGCTTAGTGTTTCAAGCAAGAAGCGTCCACGACCTTGTGCATCTCCGCCGTATTCATCTGTACGCTTGTTCGCGTGTTTCGAGAAAAAGCTTTGGGCTAGGTAACCGTGGGCAAAGTGAAGTTCAAGCCACTCATACCCAGCTTCAAGCGCACGCTCTGCGCCTTTAACAAAGTCAGCCTTAACACGTTCAATGTCGGCCTTGGTCATTTCGGTAGGTGTTACCGGAAGGTGCGCACCGAACGCTTCTGCAGAAGGGCCAATGGGCTGCCAACCGTTTTCTTTACTTGGCTGAATGTGGTCGTCGCCTTCCCAAGGTCGGTTAGCGCTGGCTTTTCGCCCAGCGTGAGCAATTTGAATTCCGGCAACCGCGCCCTGGCTTTTAATGCGCTCTGCGATGTTCTTAAGGCCACTGACGTGTGCGTTTTTCCAAATGCCTAAGCAATTTGGCGTAATGCGACCTTCCGGAGAAACCGCTGTTGCTTCAACAATTACAAGCCCTGCGCCACCACGAGCGAACGACTGATAGTTTGCTTCATGCCACTGGTTGGTAAAGCCGTCTTCTGCCGAATATTGGCACATAGGAGGCACGGCAATTCGATTGCGAAGCGTTACGTCTTTTAACGAAAACTGTTCAAATAGTGCAGTCATATTGTTCTCCAATGAAGATAAGAATTAAAAGTACCCAGTCTATGCTGGGCACTTAAATGTTGAAAAAGCATATGCGCGTTGCGTCATATGCAACTAGGCTTATGCTGCGAGGGTTAAAATTTCGCGCGCTTTTGCCAAGTCGATATCGCCATGCTCACCAAGCGCTGTTAATCCGTTGCGCTCTAAGTTGTCGATAAGCCCAACGATTGCAGACTTTTGTATGTCATAGTCTGATAGGCGGGTTTTTACCTGCATGGTTTCGAAAAAGTCTTGTACAGCTTTAATGGTCAAGTCGATGGCCTTTTCTTTGTCATCCTCTTGAATGCCAAACACGCGTTCTCCTAACTGCAGTATTTTTTCCTGTTTTTTGTCACGCTGAACGAACATCAACGATGGCAATACGATAGCTAGGGTTACAGCGTGGTCTAAACCATGTAGTGCGGTGAGTTCGTGGCCAATCATGTGTGTACCCCAGTCTTGTGGAACACCTTTGCCGATTAGTCCGTTAAGCGCCATGGTTGCTGACCACATAACGTTCGCGCGCACATCATAATCTTCAGGTGTCGCCAACGCTTTAGGGCCTTCTTGAACTAAGGTTTGTAAAATACCTTCAGCAAAGCGGTCTTGAAGCGGTGCATTTACTGGGTAAGTCAAGTACTGCTCAATGACATGTACAAATGCATCTACCACACCATTAGAAACCTGACGAGGCGGAAGTGAATAGGTGAACTCAGGGTCAAGCACAGCAAATACAGGCTGTACTGTTTCCGATGAAAACGCGCGTTTCTGTGACGTTTCTTTTCTATTTACTACCGAGTTGCCGTTACTCTCAGAGCCTGTTGCTGGCAGTGTAAGCACTGCGCCAATAGGTAACGGGTTTTCAAACGCGGCGCCTTTAACTAAGATATCCCACGGATCGCCTTCAAAGTTAACGGCTGCAGCAACAAACTTCGCGCCGTCGATAACACTCCCGCCGCCTACAGCAAGAATGAAGTTCACGTCGTTTTCACGGGCCACATCTACCGCTTTCATCAAAGTTGCGAACTCTGGATTTGGTTCAACGCCCTGAAATTCAATGACGTCGGCACCTTCGAGTGCGGCATTTACTTTATCGTAAATACCATTCTTTTTGATTGAGCCGCCGCCATATAGGAAGAGAACTTTTGCTTGTTTTGGCAAACGTGAAGACACTTCACTTAGTTGACCTTTGCCGAATAAAATTTCGGTTTGATTTTTAAATGTAAAATTAAGCATCGTGTTGCCTGTCCTTAATTAGTTTGTGAGTTTAGCTGTTGTAAAAGCTTTTCAGCTAACAGTTCGTCAGAAAATGGGTTTTGGCCTGTAATAAGTTCACGGTCTACTACTACATTTGGCGCCCACATTTCTTTGTATTCCATACTTCCACCCGCTTGCGCCATTGCGTCTGCTGGGTAATATAATAAAGTTGCATCATCTAAGGTGCTTTCAAAATATTCTTCTTCCGGCGTCGAGAAGATTGTCATTTTGTAGCCTTCATAAATCCAATTATCAGATGTGGCTTGCTCACCTGATTTCAATGCTAGTTCGAATGCCTTTGGGTTAGATTGCCCAGAAAGTAAGGCGATTGGACCATGACAGATTGCAGCAGTGGGTTTTCCTTCATTATGAAAGTGAGACAAAATCTCGCCTACCTGAGGGTTGTTGGCTAAGTCGATAAGTGGCGCGTGCCCTCCTGGAATGAATACACCCTCAAACTCATCAAGCCCTTGTGCAATAACTTCGCTTAGTGACAATGTGTCATTAATACCATCTATCGACGCAACAAACGTTTGAATATCTCGCATTTGTGATTCGCCGCCATCAAAGTATTGTGGAATAACGGACTTTTTATCTACGGCAGGCGCATTACCTTTTGGTGTGGCCAATACTAGCTTGTAGCCGGCATCTACCAATGCCTTTGCTGGCACGCCAAACTCGTTAAGGTAGTAACCTGTAGGCTCTGTTTTGCCCTCTGCCAGCTGCATTACATTTTCGCTTGAAAGTAAAACAAGCACTTCGCCTTTACTGGCTTTTGATGATTGAGCGTCGGCTGCATACGCCGACTGTGATAACCCAGCGATGATGGCAAGTGATAGAATTGATGATGATTTTTTCATGTGCTTTTCCTGTCGCATTTGAAAGTGCGTGCATCTTAGAGTTGTTGGTTTAAAAGCAGAAGTCAGATAAATTATGATGAGTCATCAAAAATCTGATGGGTGGAAAATTATGTCTTACCTAACACAGTTAAAAACCTTTGTAGAAGTCTATCGAAGCGGCAACATCACACGTGCCGCAGCGCGGCTCCATATGTCTCAACCAGCAGTAACCTCGCATATTCAGGCAATGGAACATATTGTCGGTAAAGAATTGTTTGTGCGAAAAGCGAGAGGCGTAGAGCCAACGGCGATTGCTGATGATTTAGCGCTACAAGTAGCCAGCCACATAGATATATTGGAACAAAAAGTTGCGTCTATTCGAAGCCGAGCGTCAACGGATCACGGCACCTTACACTTAGCAGGGCCTGCGGAATATTTGAGTTTTGTTGCGGGCCCTGCGCTCGCAAACTTACTGCAAGCTGACAAAGTAAATTTGGTTATTCATACGGGAAATAAAAATAACACCTATCAATTGTTGGAAGATGATATCGCTGAACTTGCTATCACCGCATCTGAGCCAACAGACGCTATGTATGAATATCAGATGTTAGATAAAGAGCGTTTGATATTGGTGATGAACCGGGTTCAAGGTAAATTACTTGCTGATAAAGAGATAACGGCGTCGTTATTGAATCAGCACAAAGTGGTGAGCTATGACGAACAACTACCGCTTATTCGCCGGTATTTTTCAGAAGTGTTCAATGCACCATGCGAGTCACCTGTAGCAGCAATATGTCCAGATATTCGCGCGATAAGCAGCATTATCAAAGCGGGAATAGGCTATTCGGTATTACCTGATTACCTTTGCAAAGAAGCGATTGCTAAAGGTGAACTAGTTCCGCTTGGAAAGAGCGGGCCTGAAAACGAAATATACTTGGTATGGAAAAAAGGCGCGTTGCGACACCCTAGGGTCGACTTTGCAAAAGACGTAATAATGGCTTTTGCAAACATTAACTACCTTGCCAGCTATCCTGACTAGCAGCTTGGCTCAGTGCGCCACTCAAGCAAGCATGTCGCACTGAACCCCAAATAGGCTTATTGTGATGATGAAATTAAAATGTACCAACAACTTTAACTTGGCCGTCGACTTTGTTCTCGTCAATGAAGCCGATTGTGTTCGGGTTAGTCGCAACTAACTTTAGCATTTCGTCTTCCGATGCAATCATTTCCGGTGGAGTGCCACGGCCGGTAAATACAAGCTTCGACCAAAATGCAGAATATTGAGATTCTGATTTTCCTAGCACACTGTTGTTAAAAGCGTCTCTAGCAGCATTGCCTTGCTCAAAGGTGAGTGGGATTGCGCGGCTGCCATCTGGAAATGCTTTTACTTTCCCAAGGTATATTTTTTTTACCGTGTCGATATCTATACCCGAGTTGTTGCTAGCATTAACAATT
The DNA here is from genome assembly GCF_902705805.1 of Alteromonas alvinellae. Lineage (NCBI taxonomy): Bacteria > Pseudomonadati > Pseudomonadota > Gammaproteobacteria > Alteromonadales > Alteromonadaceae > Alteromonas > Alteromonas alvinellae. The sequence goes on from NZ_CACSIH010000186.1 coordinate 21,173, forward strand.
ACGGCGGTACCCGCATAAAGTGGTGCCGATAGAATAAAAAACAGAGCTGCAATTATCTTCATTGATATTACCTTCGAGAGTTACTCTGCATAGTGAGTTACCTGTGTATTTATACTTCAATGCAGAGTTATAGTTACCATAGGGCACATCACCCTTTATGAAGTATAACCAAGATTTACCATTTGTCGCACTCCAACAAAAGATGAATTTTTAAAATGGAGAACACAAATATTCATGGCGAAACCCAGTGCAAAAGGACCGATTAGAACCGTGCAGATTTTTTGCGTTAAATGTAAGTTCCAACTTTTTAAGTATCGAAAAGGAGGAAAGGGCGCGCTGGTGAAGTGCTTCAAAGAACGCATTGTTGAAGACTACACTATTGAAGAAGGGGTTTGTCCCTCCTGTAATGCTCAGTTTGCCAGGAGTGCAATGATTCGGGGAGTTCCCGCGCTTAAAATAGTGGGCGGTAAAGTGCATATGAAGTGACATTTTGAGATCTAGACAACGTTTCAAGAAAGGTGTCGTAATGTACAAGTAAAGTCACTATTTTTGCTTTTTCGGAAATTTTTGAAAAATTAATCGTTTGGGCAATTTGCACTGCCACAAAAATTGCCTAAATTTATAAAGTAGCGCGTGAGCCCGCTAGAACAAAAAGGCTAGCGTGTATGGTATGGATCAAAAGTCAAAGGAGTGAGTGATTACCTAACTGTTAACCTGAGAAGTTGCATGTCCATTCAAAGAAAGTTTCTGTTCTCGGTGTCTGCAGTCATTGCGTTGTTCGCACTGATTGTAGCAATTATCACTGTTGTCACTACGTCGTCGTCTATTTCTGAGCTTGTTAAAGAGCAGAAGAAAAACACTGCCGACCGCTTAGTCAACATTCTAACCGTGACCGACGCCATTATGCTTGAGCGAGTGAAAAGCAGTATGGCGCTTCTGAAGCAACGAGGAGAAGCCTTGGGGGTTCCCAATCAAGGCGACTATATCACTGTAAAATCAACACAGGCACTAGAGTTAAGGCTGGGGAATGTTCCGCAAGCAAACGATTTTGAATTAGTTGACGGACTAACCAGTGTTATGGGAGGTACAGCAACGCTTTTCAGTAAAACCGGTGATGACTACATTCGAGTGAGTACAAACGTCATTAAAAATGGCGAGCGAGCAATTGGCACTAAATTAGCGCCGTCGGGAAAAGCGATTCAGAAAATAAACCAACAGCAAGCTTACTATGGCGCAGTAGATATTCTAGGTAGTCCCTATCTTACAGGTTATGAGCCCATGTTTGACGCTAGCGGACAAGTGGTGGGTATATGGTATGTGGGATATTCAGCAGACCTTAACGTTCTAGAGCAAGCGATAAAACAAAGTCATGTTTTAGAGAAGGGATTCGTAGCGCTAAGAGATGGTAAGGGTAACATTCGCATGCATTCATCGCATGTTAACGATGCGCAAGTCACCGAAGCGTTGAATAAAAACGAAGATTGGATTGTGGAAGTGGTGCCTTTTTCAAAATGGGGTTACGACATTATATTGGCCGCGTCAGCCTCAGAGAAAGCATCGATGGTGAGCAGTTCAGTGATAACCCTAGTGTTTAAAATAGTGTTAGCTAGCGCGGGTATATTACTCACTGTTTGGTTGTTGGTGAAGTATATCGTTGGAAACCCACTGGATGAGTTTATTGGTGTAGTTAACAACCTTTCAACGGGTGAAGGCGATCTTACTTTTCGCTTTGAGGCAAACCGCAGTGACGAGTTTGGCACCATGGCTAAAGCTTTTAACGGTTTACTTGTTCAACTACAGCAAACACTTCAAAGCGTGGATGAAGCCACCGATAATATGTTAGCAAAATCAGAAGCACTTAATACTACCGCAATGAGTTCTAAGGAAAGCGTTTCGAAGCTTAGTCAAGAGACCGAATCCATCGACAACGCGATTACGATGATGCAGCAAAACGCACAAAGCGTCTCTACTACGATAAGAAGCTCGAGTGACGCAGCTAGTGCTGCTGATACAGATACAAGAAATAGCGTAAGCGTATTGTCTGAAACTATCAAAGATATCCAATCGCAAGCGAATGACGTCGACGCATCAGTGGAAGTAATCAATGAGCTAGCACAGGCCAGCGAGGAAATTAGCGGCGTCATGGAAGTAATTAGAAACATTGCAGAGCAAACAAACTTACTCGCGCTTAATGCAGCAATTGAAGCGGCCAGAGCAGGTGAGCAGGGGCGCGGTTTTGCCGTGGTGGCAGACGAAGTACGTTCACTGGCTAGTCGAACGCAGGCTTCAACGGAAGAGATCCGTATTATGATAGAAAGGCTTCAGCAAGGAAGCCGTATCGCTTCTGAAAAAATGCAGCTGAACAAGGAAACGGCGTTTAAGACGGTGGAAACCACTAAACACGCAGGTGAGTCATTAAACCAAGCGTTAGAGGCCGTCGCTAGAATCACTGCGCTAAATGAAGACGCCGCTAGTTTGGCAGAAGGGCAAACTTCCGTTGCTGCCGATGTAAACCGAGGGGTGAGCAGTATCCAGCAGGTAGGGCAAGCCAATACCAACTATGCTAAAGAGGTTGTCGAAAATTGCGAAGCGTTAGTTAAGCAAATAAAGACCATGCAAATGCAATTGCGCCGCTATCGGTTCTAAATTTCATTTCGATGGGAAAAGCCGTTATTCATAGATAACGCTGTCAAAACTACTTTCCTGCAAGCTGGTAAGCGACAAAGAGGCATCATTAGTCAATGTAAAGTCAGTGTTACTAGTGCCCCCCAAAGAACCAAAGAGTGCTTAACAGGCGCTCTTTTTTTGTGCATTTAAAATGTAACAAACTCAAGATTGCACCATGAAAATGTTTCAAAACTGAAACAACTTTGTAATGTTACAACCGTCATTCCGCACCTAATTAACTGATT
>NZ_CACSIH010000187.1:0-38546 GCF_902705805.1 Alteromonas alvinellae
GAGGCGGTGACGCCTCACCCTACTCGATGTGTGAAAGAGACCATTGTTGTTTGAATGTTTTAAGTTGTTAATGTAGTGTAAAAATTAAGGTTCGATCAGTTTCATTGGTATTTAAAGTCAATGTGTTGAAGATCATTAAAGCACGAGAGAAGGACCTTATCTTTTATTCTTTAGGGAACATTTGCGATGACCAACCAAAACACGTTTACTGCTAAGCGCACGCTAATTGCACTGTCACTCGCCGGGCTACTAACCGCATGTGGTGATAACGACAACGACTTTTCCAATGTAGAGCGTCCAGCGCCGCCCACGTCCACAAACCCAGAACCTACGACTACGCCTATTCCTGCTTTTTCACCGGACGGTAGTTTGTCTGCTGACGTAACATGGACAACCTACGGCGTACCGCACGTAAAAGCCGAAAATTTAGAAAGTATGGCATATGGGGTAGGTTATGCCTTTGCGAGAGATAACCTTTGCGTACTGGCAGATCAAATTGTTAAGTACAACTCTGAACGAGCAAAGTTTTTTGGCCCAGACCAAGTGCCTGGTAGCGGCGACTCTGAACACCTCATCAATGACTTTGGCTTTTTAACATTAGGTATCAGAGAGCTTGCAGAAGAGAATTTGCCCCGCTTGTCTGCAAATTCTCGCGCAATGTTTCAGGGCTATACGGCGGGTTATAACAGATATTTAAATGAAACGCCTCTAGAAGACCAAGATCAAAGCTGTGCGGGGCAGCCTTGGGTCACAGAAATTGATAGCGTCGACCTTTTAACATATTCGTTGGGCGTAGCACTTTTACCCGGTGCGGCTAATTTCTTAGGCCCTATGTTTATTGCTGCGCCACAAGGCGAGAGTTATCTTCCCACACCGGCGTCGTCGTCAAGTGAAGTTGCCTCTTCAATTAAGATCTCGCCAGCAGTGGGGCTGCCTGACAGAAATCCTCAAGAGATGGGGTCTAATGGATGGGGGTTAGGTAGTGATAAAACAACTAATGGGAAGGGGATGGTTTTAGGTAACCCACACTTCCCCCATACAGGTAACCTACGTTTTTGGAACTTTCATGCCCAAGTACCCGGACACTTGAATGTAACAGGTGGCTCGTTGATGGGATTGCCTGGTGCAGTAAATATCGGATTTAACGAAAACGTTGCGTGGACACACACCTTCTCGACGGCTGAACATTTTGTTGTGTATCAGCTGACCCTCGACGAAAATGATGAATCTGGCCTTACCCATATGGTTGATGGCAACAGACGCACCATCTATGAAAAGCCACTTCAAATTGATGTCGCTGTGGGTGGAGGGCAAACCATTAAGCTAAATAAGACTGCGTATTACACCAACTACGGTCCAATGATTGAAGTGCCTGGTAACTTTGATTGGAATGGTAATAATGCCTTTGCCATAAAAGACGCAAACCTGCCTAACTTCGATATTGTAGACCATTGGCTAGCCATGAATATGGCCACGTCAATGGACGAATTCAAGCAGGCATTTAAAGACTATGATGGCGTAATCTTCAATAACACCATGGCTGCTTCGGCTGATGGCCAAGTATTTTATATTGACGACTCTACCGTACCGAACTTAACTGAAACGGCAATTGAGCAACTAACAACGAACCCGTTACTTATACAAACCAAAGCTGCTGCAGGTTTTACTGTATTACCCGGTAACATTTCACAGTTTGATTTTGATGGCCCGGTTCCTTATGAAGAGGCACCTAAGTATGAGGGCACAGATTCGGTTCAGAATTCAAACAATAGCTATTGGCTGACGAATTTAGACGCTCCTATTGTTGTCAGTAACCCACTATTTGGAAATGTAGAGCATCCACAGTCATTACGCTCACGCATGGGACAGCAGTTTATTGAAAATGAAGCTGGGAGTGATGGTACTTTCACACCTGAGGAAGTTGAGGGGCTATTACTTAACAATCGAAGCTACCTGGCAGAAAATGTATTGCCATCACTGCTAGAGCTATGCGCAGAACAGGGTGATACGCCAGTAGATGTAGATGGAGCAAGCGTCGATGTATCGCAAGCCTGTGCGGCATTAGAGGACTGGGACGGTACAATGAACCTTACAAGTACTGGCGCACACGTTTTCAGAGAATTTGCCTTTCAGTTTAACCAAGCGCCGCAGTGGGAAGTACCATTTTCTCTTGATGCGCCTGTAACTACGCCTTCAGGTTTAGTTCAAAACGATACTACTCTTGAACAACTGGCACGAGCTACACAGGTTATTGAGCAAGCCGGGGTAGCATTTGATGCCCCGCTAGGTGAAGTGCAATTTGTTGAACGTAGCTTACCTGATGGCTCTGCCTCAGGTGTTAAGCTACCGTGGGCTGGTGCACATAATATTGAAGGTGGCTTTAACGTATTTGATGTTAGTAGCAGTAGAAATGGAACCCAGTTGCCCAGACACAGCTACCAAACAATAAACAATAATACGGCAATGAGTGCTGAAGCTCAGGGCTACCATATTAACTATGGCACAAGCTGGGCGATGGTTATCAACTTCACCGATGAAGGGCCAAAAGGCCGAGGTATATTGACTTACTCACAGTCTCGTAAGTTCGGCAGTGAGCATTTCTTAGATCAAACGCAACTTTACTCTACGCAACCTACACTGCGGGATATCTATTTCACCGATGAAGAGATTGAAGCAAACAAGATAGAGCAGGTTAACCTATCGTCAGACTAAGTTGAGACTGGTATTATAATGTGATTACATCAGCGGTTTTGCCTTGTATTAGGTAAGGCTGCTCTTTACGTTGTGGGTAAACAACGTTGCTTACCCGTTTATTTTACTAGGAGTAAAGTTTGGAGTTTTTGTACGAATACGGTTTGTTTGTTGCCAAAGCAGTAACGTTAGTTGTCGCCTTCGTTGTTGTTGTATCAACTATTGTTGGTGTAGCGAGTAAGCAGAAACAGGGGAAAGGACAACTTGAAATCGTTTCTATATCTGAGCAGTTGAAGGACATTACCAATTACGCGAAAGAAGTCCTGTTAGATAAAAACGCGTTAAAAAAGTTAGCTAAAGAACAGAAAAAAGAGGCAAAAGCGAAGAGCAAAGCTAAAAACAAAGCGAAAGATCAGGGTGATGAGACTGAAAAGTCTCGCTTATATGTTATCGACTTTAAAGGGTCTATGGATGCCAATGAAGTCGAGCACTTGCGTGAAGAGATCACTGCAATCTTATGTGTCGCAAATAAAGAAGACGAAGTTTTGGTTCGCCTTGAAAGTGGCGGTGGTGTGGTACACGGGTATGGGCTTGCTGCGTCGCAGTTACAGCGAATTAAAGAAAAGGGCCTCAAATTGACCATTGCAGTAGATAAGGTTGCGGCAAGCGGTGGCTATATGATGGCTTGTGTTGCTGACAAACTGCTCGCTTCTCAATTCGCCTATATCGGTAGCATAGGTGTTCTCGCTCAGTTGCCTAACTTTAACAAACTTCTGAAGAAAAACGATATTGAGTTTGAACAACATACGGCAGGGGAGTTTAAACGCACACTAACGGTCTTTGGCGAAAATAACGATGAAGGCCGCGCGAAATTTAAAGAAGAAATTGAAGAAATTCATGTGTTGTTCAAAGACTTTGTACAAAGTCAGCGCCCCGATATGGATATCGACAAAGTTGCTACAGGTGAGTACTGGCCAGGAGTTAAAGCTAAGGTGCTGGGCCTGATTGACGACATTACGACGTCTGATGATTATATTCTCTCTCACTATCCAGCCCGCGAAATATTTAGTGTTAAGTATGCGGTGAAGAAAAACGTGGCAGAGAAGTTGGGTATGTCGGCGGCGAATGTAGTTGAGCGTGTATTTATGAAAAGCATGAACAAAGCTCGTCATTGGTTTTAATACCTACAGGCCATCTATGCATATTACAATGTGGCAACTAACATCGTTAATGGGCACAGATGGCCGTTTAACTTCTAACCGACAAAAGATAATAAAAAGAATATGGCACGGCATACTAAAAACGATATATTAGATGCGGCGGAATACTTATTTTCTCAAAGTGGATTTACCCAAACATCGATGCGGGAAATTACTGCAAGAGCAGAAGTGAATCTGGCGTCGGTAAACTATCACTTCGGCAGTAAGAAAAATTTAATTCAAGCCGTGTTTAAGCGATACTTTGATGAGCTAATGCCGCAGGTAAAAGGTTGCCTAGACGCTCTCCCGCCCATTGAAGGAGCCAAGGGCGTCGAGCAGCTTTTATATTCTCTAATTCCACCCATGTTAAACCTTAACGCGATTTCAGAGCAGGGGACTGCCACCTTTGTTAAGTTGCTTGGTCGAGGATATAACGAAACTCAGGGTCACTTGCGCAAGTTTTTGATGCATGATTACGGTGACTGTATACGTGCCCTTGTTGACGCTATTAGACGCTGTTTACCTGAACTTCCTGAGGAAGAACTGTTCTGGAGACTGCATTTTGCTATGGGAAGTTTTGTCTTTTCAATGGCATCGAGCCAGGCATTAACGGAAATTGCTGAGTCTGATTTTCACAAGCACGTAGATATTAAGGAAGTCATCCAGCACCTTGTTCCATTTGTTGCGCAGGGACTTGCTGGAAAATAAGTCAACTAAATTGTCGATGTCAAGACAATACGCTAGCCTCCAGAGCGGCGACTAGGCATCGTGTGAAATGCTTTTTAAATTAGCGTGGTAATGTCGCGCCAGGCACTTCGGCGTTTAGCTTTTCTGCCCAAAAATCCTTAACCGAGAAACCCGATTTTTTAGAAGCAGACGCTTTCTTCTTGGCTGGTTTGGCCGCGAGTTTAGTTTCGCTTTTCTCTTTTTTCATTTCTGTTCCTTCAGACGAATGTGACGCTAGCGCCTCTGTCATTTCCTGAAGTTGCGCTAGACGCATATTTTTGCCGCCGTCTACGCTGTACCATCCACTTTTACTTTCAATAGACGGGGCTTTACCGTTAGCTTTTTCATATGCTTTAGTGAAGGCCGCGATAACTGCATCTTTGTCTAAGTTTGCCATGCTTTTTTGCTCTTTATTTTGTTAAGATGACGAACGTTTTTGACTTGTATCACCAATAAGTAACGGCAGATTGGTTAGTGCACAATTTGCTCCCCATAAAATGAAGAAAAAGAAGGTACTGCTTTGAGCAATCCACTTTTTTTCGTTTTCTCGCAATAAGCGCCAGACGACTTATGGGTGTTATACGAAACGTTCGCGTATTTTATAGCGTTTTTTTAACAATTTGTCTAACTTTCAACCGGAGGACTTGTGTCTATTACCCGCTCAGAGCTACAAAAATATCTTGATGGATTGTTAAGGGTTAGCGAAATCAGTGATTATTGCCCTAATGGTTTACAGGTAGAGGGCACAAGCAAAATAGAAAAAATTGTTACAGGGGTTACAGCATCTCAGGCTTTAGTAGACGCTGCGATAGAAGCTAACGCCGATGCGCTTATTGTGCATCATGGCTATTTTTGGAAAGGGGAGTCGCAGACTGTGACTGGCATGAAAAAGCGTCGTCTTTCAGCTTTACTTGCTAATGATCTAAATCTGTTTGCTTACCATCTTCCTTTAGATGTTCATCCAGAATTTGGCAACAATCGTCAGCTTGCATCGATTCTAGATATTCAAAATATAAGTGCTGTCAGTAGCGTTAAACCTGTAGGTGTTGTTATGCAAGGTAATCTAGAGGAAGCGACTGAAGGTGTTGCGCTACAGGCTAAAATGAAGCAATTGTTAGGGCGGGATGTGCTGATTGAAGGGCCAGCGTCAAAACTCATTTCAAGTCTTGCTTGGTGTACAGGTGGTGGACAAGGCTTTATTGAGCAAGCAGTTGATCTCGGTGTCGATGCATTTATTACCGGCGAAGTCTCTGAACAAACTGTTCATACAGCAAGGGAAATGGGCATTACCTTTTTTGCTGCTGGTCACCATGCGACAGAACGCTATGGTGTGAAATCTTTAGGGGAATATATCGCGCAGCAATTCGACGTGCATGTTGAATTTATTGATATTAATAACCCAGCTTAACAACGACAGTGGTATATGAACAAAGACCGTATTTTCGATGGTATTGCTGAAAAGTTTTCTAATAACATCTATGGCACGACGAAGGGGCAGCTCAGGCACACCTTGTTATGCGATGTCCTTGAACCTTATTTGACAAAGCCGGTCCGCGTAATCGAAATAGGTGGAGGCACGGGGGTCATGACTGCGCACATAGCTTCAAAAGGACATTCTGTGGTGCTAACTGACGCGTCTAAGGATGTTCTGAAGCAAGCTGAGGTGCTTCTAGCAGATGCGCCCACTATTACAATCAGGCATCAATATTTGCAACAGATTGAAGATTTGAACAGTTTTGATTTGGTGATTTGTCATGCGGTATTGGAATGGCTAGATGCGCCTTTCGATGCTATCGACTTTATGTATAAAAGCATGAAACCCGGCGCCCGTTTAAGCCTGAGCTTCTTCAACCAAGATGCGAATTTGTTTGCTAATGCAATTTACGGCAATTTCGATTACATCGAAAAAGGGATGAAAGCAAAAAAGCAAGTGAGACTAAATCCGAAGCAACCCTTAAGTGCAATGCGTGTGGTTGAACATTGTGAGTCATTGGGCTTTAAGGTTATCGAGAAAGCAGGCATTCGCTGTTTCCATGATTACATGCGCGACATAACCCATCAAAGTAGTAAGTTTGATGACTTACTAGCGTTGGAGCGCCAGTATCACAAGCGAGCACCATACCTTTGGCTTGGAAAGTACTTTCAACTGATTTTAGAAAAAGAAACCGATTAGCGTAGACCAGCATAAATGCACTTTGTTTTATCCGTTATCATGGCAATTTAGAGCGTATTCGCCCCTGTGATGATGTTGTTGAGCGTAGTGGCGGCAATTTCTTGAAGCGCTTCGAGTGTAAAGAACCCTTGGTGTCCCGTTATTAAAACATTAGGGAAGGTTGTTAGGCGCTGAAAAATATCATCCTGAATAATTTCCTGAGAATGGTCATGAAAGAAAAGGTCGGACTCTCTTTCATAAACATCTAGCCCTAAATACCCAATTTTCTTCGACTTAAGCCCTTTGATGATAGCGTTATCATCGACAAGCCCGCCTCGAGACGTATTAATAAGCATTACGCCTTGGGGCATTTTATCAATGCTCTCTGCGTTAATTATATGATGACTCTTTTCGTTTAGCGGGCAGTGTAGGGTGACAATGACGCTCTTTTCGAGCAGTTCGTTAAGCGTCACATAATGCGCTCCACTTGCAGTCACATCATTATCAGGCTGCGGATCGAAGCAGAGCACACGACACCCGAACCCCAAGAGTATGCGAATAACCGCTTGTCCAATTTTTCCTGTGCCAATTACCCCTACGGTTTTACCGTGAAGCGTGAAGCCCATTAACCCGCCAAGATCAAAATTTCCCTCGCGAACACGATTATAAGCTTTGTGTGTTTTACGGTTTAACGTGAGAATGAGAGCGAGAGTGTGCTCTGCTACCGTTTCAGGGCTATAGGCGGGAACACGGCTTACCTTGATACCGGCTTTTTTTGCTGCCTTCACATCAACATTATTAAAGCCTGCGCACCGAAGTGCAATATGTTTAACCCCGCAGCGCTTCAGTGCGTTTATAGTGGCGGCATTGATGTCATCATTTACAAATACAACAACATCACTGTATCCATTGCAGCTAGCGGCAGTTGACGCATTGAGAGGATGTTCAAAAAACACAACCTTTATAGGTTTGTCATTGTCAACGCTCACTGTTTCCAGTAGCTCGGAATAAAGAGCCCTTTCATAAGGACGGGTACTAAAAAAGGCGATATGTTTTTGCTGTTGGTCGCTTTGGTTTGCGTGTACTTTTTCATGTTTAAGCATTTTCATTTTAGTACCCAATTTTTTCACGTTGACCGCTAAAATTTACCACGTCCATTTCCCAACAGCATAGATGTAGATCAATAAATCAAGCAGAGCGCACAATGCGTTCACTGAGCGCTTTTATTGCTGTTTCTCAGTTTGATTTTGATATTCCGGCCAACGAATTATTACTTTGGGAGTAGCTTTACAATATCTTTTTCAATGGCTTCTGGTTTTACTGTTGGGGCATAGCGTTTAAGCACCTTACCCTGGTCAGTCACTAAGAACTTTGTGAAATTCCACTTTATACGCTTAGTACCAAGAAGGCCTGGAGCTGCGTGCTTTAACTCCTCAAACAGCGGATTGGCATCTGGACCATTGACATTCGTTTTCTTAAATAGAGGGAACGAAACACCAAAATTGAGGCTACAAAACTGAGCGATATCCTCGTCGCTACCCGGTTCTTGATGGCCGAATTGATCACAAGGGAATCCTAGAATCTCAAAGCCTTTATCGCGAAATTTTTTGTACAGTGTCTCTAGCCCTTCGTATTGTGGAGTAAAGCCGCATTTGCTTGCCGTATTAACGATAAGCAATACCTTTCCTTTATATTGTTCTAGAGTAGTCTGTTCACCATTGTTTAACGTAATTGGGTGTTCATAGAGTGCCAAAATTATTTTCCTATATTTTTGTTGTCGTTAAGTCTGTTACTCTTAGGTAATCCAAACATCTTTGTTTCGTATCTAGAGTATATTTTGTATGAGTAATTTAAAAGTGAGTTTTTTGGGCTTGGGTGTGATGGGCTTCCCCATGGCCGGGCACTTAAGCAAAGCCGGATATGCAGTCACTGTTTATAATCGAACTTCCCAAAAAGCACAGCAATGGCTATCGATTTATGACACAGATGGCGCTACCGTCAGCGCAAGCGACAGCGTTGATAAGGCGTGTGAAAACGCTGACATTGTTTTTATGTGTGTGGGTAACGATTACGATGTGAGAGATGTTGGCACTCAAGCATTAGCTGTAATGAAAGCTGGCAGTGTGTTAGTTGATCATACTACCGCGTCTGCTGATATCGCCAGAGAGCTATATGAAACTTGCAAGAATAAACAGATTGGCTTTTTAGATGCCCCTGTTTCAGGAGGTCAGGCAGGGGCAGAGAATGGCCAGTTAACCATTATGATAGGTGGCGATGAAGCGGTATATAGCACTGTAGAGCCAGTAATGGCGCATTACGCTCGACATAGCCAGTTACTCGGTAAAAGCGGCAGCGGACAATTAGCGAAAATGATGAATCAGATTTGTATTGCCGGTATCGTACAGGGCTTGGCCGAAGCGCTGCATTTTGGTCAACGTGCTGGACTTGATTGCAATGCGGTAGTTGACGTTATCAGTAAGGGGGCAGCGCAATCGTGGCAAATGGAAAACAGAGCCAATACGATGTTAAACAATAGCTTTGATTTTGGTTTTGCGGTCGATTGGATGCGTAAAGATTTGAACATCGCACTTGATGAAGCCCGAAAAAATGGCTCGACTTTAGCGTTAACTGCACTGGTCGACCAATACTATGCGGACGTTCAAAAACTGGGTGGCGGTCGTTGGGATACCTCAAGCTTGCTCACTCGCTTAAAGTAGACACGTTTGTGCAAAAATAGCTTCGCCAAGAGCAAGCAGTTTAGAGATGCTAAAGTGCTTGTTCTTGCGCGGATAAGGTGAGCTGCGCTAAACGCGCCTTGTTTGTGTCGTTTAACGGTAAGCTGGTTATTTTGTCGAGTAGGTGTTTGATACTAAACTTACGGTAAACGCCTGCGTCTGCTTCAATCATGCATTGGAGCAGGTTTAATCCAAAAGCTGCGGTTTCAGGTGAAAGCTGGAATGCATCATAGAAATGCTTCATAGCCTTAGTAAATAAGCCTTCGATGAAAAGCTGAGTGCCTGTCTCATTGATAGAAACAGCCTGCTCATGATTTAAGCCTAATCGTTCTCCGCCTGTAAAAATAAGGGCATCATTCATCACTTGCTCGGATATCGCTTGCAGTTCGGCATTCTTCTGTTTAGCCATTAATAACAGTTCACCCGCTTTACGCTCATCGCCAAGTCCATGGTGTACTTTTGCAGCGATAACCAGAATCGAGGGCTCGGTGCGAAGGTAATTATCAATGTGTTCGCCCTCAAGCAGATGCTCAGCTTTTTCAAGCTCTCCATCTAACACGGCTGAAAACGCCAATAGGTAGTCTCGCTTTTGTAGTGTTTGTGGGTCGCCCTGACTTCTACCTGCAATACCTACTAGCTTTCTTGCTTGGGATAAACTTTCTTTTCTATTGGTTTCAGGCGACTCCTCTGCCAGAAACAAGTAGAACTCAGCCAATTCAAAGGTAAAGTCATTGAAGCTGTCTTTAGCACTGCGATGCATAGCTCGTTTTTTTTGCAGAAGATCGATAGCCTCAACGACCTTGTCTTGCTTTTGATAAGCGATTGTTTTTAGCTTGGCTGCGGGTAGGCTTAATTCACTAAACTTAATTTCATTTAAGTATTTTTCTACCTGGTCGTAAGAATCTTGCTCAAAAGATATAGAAGCAAGCCATTCAAATGCTTTATCACGCGCTAAGCTAGAGTTTACCATCTGACTTAAGTGACGCTTGCAATGCGGCCATTGGCCAGAGGCATATTGACACTTAACTTTACCCCATTGCGCCCAGAGTACTTTATCTGACCGAGTTAACACATCTTCATAAATGCTAAGGGCTCTTTGAAGGTCACCACTCTCGTATAGAAGCCGAGCATAAAGCTTGCGAATATCTGCAACTAGGCGAGGAGGAATACCCTCTGAAATTTTCGCCCTTATTACGCCAATAGCACGCTCTAACTGCTTATTGTCTAGGGAATGCAAAACGTTTTTGACAAAATCACGGTAGCTTAAATAGTGATTAATTTGGCGAGTTAAAGAGGCGATAGTGTACGGTTTGATGAGCAAAACGTCAGGTTGAAGATCCATGATCCGACCGATTATTTGCGGTGAGCGGTCTGAAGTAAGAAATATGATGCCCGTACTTGGCCTAATAAAGCCCGCTTCTCTTAAATTTTGCACCCACTCGACGCCAGTCTTGCCTTGACCAAGGTGATAATCCATTAACAGCAGCTCAAAATTTTGCTTTTTTAGTGCCGCTTTAAGCTCCACTCCCGAAGCGAAGCTGCTGACAGATAAATTAGCGATAGACATTAAGTGTCCTCGAAGCGCAGTTCGAGCAGTGGCATTGTCTTCTACTATGGCTATTCTGAATTCCACGGCGACCAATAAGGGTTAACTTGCGTTAGTGTAGCTTATCAGCGGCAGCATAAAAGTGCATTATTAAATAGGATAACTTTTATCAGTTATTTCTCGCATTAAAGGCCAAAAGTACCATCTCGTCACAAAATATTTACGCTAGTATTCACTAATTTTAAATAAATATTTACCTTTACGTTTACGTAAGGGGTAGGTGTTGGTTATTGTTATTAAAAAGCAACGTAATTGAAGGTATGTGTAATGAACTTTGAATTAACCGATGACCAGCTCGCCTTTGAAGATACTGCCCGACAGTTCGCCCAACAGGAACTAGCGCCCAATGCAGCGATGTGGGACAGAGAACACTATTTCCCTGTAGAGGCGATAAAAAGAGCGGGAGAATTAGGCTTTTGTGGGTTGTATGCGCCAGAGAGTGCCGGTGGCCTTGGGCTGTCAAGGCTCGATTCTTCAATTATCTTTGAGCAGCTGTCAATGGGATGTACCACAACCACCGCCATGCTAACCATTCATAATATGGCCACGTGGATGATTGCTACTTGGGGTAGCGATGATGTAAAAAACACATGGTGTGAACAGCTGGTGGCAGGCGATAAGTTAGCATCTTATTGTTTAACGGAACCTGGCGCGGGTTCAGATGCTGCATCGCTAAAAACAAAAGCGATGAAAGTTGACGGCGGATACGTACTAAACGGATCAAAAGTATTTATATCAGGTGCGGGAAGCACTGATGTTTTAGTCGTTATGGCCCGTACTGGTGAAGATGGTCCTAAAGGTGTTTCAGCGTTTGCAGTACCTGCTAATGCAGAAGGCATCGAATACGGTAAAGCAGAAGAAAAAATGGGTTGGAATGCCCAGCCCACTCGCATGATCACGTTTGATAACGTTAAATTAGATGCAAGCTGGTTACTCGGTGAAGAAGGGCAAGGCTTTAAAATGGCTATGCAGGGGCTTGATGGCGGTCGAATTAATATTGCAACCTGCTCGGTCGGTACTGCACAGCAGGCGCTTAATGTTGCGCGAGACTACATGAATGAGCGTGAGCAGTTTGGTAAACCGATTGCAGGTTTCCAGGCTTTGCAGTTCAAGCTAGCCGATATGGCGACAGAACTTGTTGCGGCAAGACAAATGGTACGTATGGCAGCTTGTAAACTGGATAATAACGATCCTGACAAAACGACTTACTGCGCTATGGCGAAAAGGTTTGCTACCGATGTGGGCTTTAACGTTTGTAACGACGCTCTTCAGCTTCACGGGGGCTATGGTTACATAAAAGAGTATCCGCTAGAGCGCCATTTCAGAGATGTTCGCGTACATCAAATTTTGGAAGGTACCAATGAAATTATGCGCGTTATTATCGGCAGACGTTTGTTGTCAGACGAGAGAAGTGTACTGTAGTACATACCGGAAATAACATCATCAGACATGATTTTTAGGACTGTAAAAAAGGAGTGGAAATGACAGACGTGGAACCAGTGGTCATTGTTGAAGAGCTAGAAACGTCCAGCGATGACTATACAATAGGCCGTTTGACGCTTAATAAGCCTAAAGCGCTAAACGCTTTAGATCTTGAAATGGCTGGCATTATGCTAGACGCGCTTCAGCAATGGCAGTCTCGCAACGATATTGTGGCTGTGGTGATTGATGCAGCGGGCGAAAAAGCCTTTTGTGCGGGTGGTGACATTGTTTCTATGTACAAATCGATGGTGGAAGCTAACGGGCAAATACCACAATTTTTAGAAACATTTTTTAAAACCGAGTACACGTTAGATTACACCATTCATAACTACAGTAAGCCTATTGTTGTTTGGGGTAGCGGCATTGTGATGGGCGGTGGAATGGGGCTTCTTTGCGGCGCAAGTCACCGCGTAGTGACCGAAACTTCGCGGTTAGCTATGCCCGAAATCACAATAGGTTTATATCCCGACGTAGGGGGCAGCTATTTTCTGCCTCGCTTACCAGGAAAATCTGGCTTGTTTCTTGGCTTAACAGGTGGGCAGATGAACGGTACCGATGCCCGTTACGTTGGGCTCGCTGATGCGTTAGTCGCGAGTTCAGAGAAAAGTAATTTGTTAAATTCTCTGCTCGAATATCCATGGAATGAAACTGATAGCGAAAGCTTAGCAGGGTCTGTAACGACAATTATCGATAGCTTGAAAAAGCCAGATTTGTCACCTAGCAGCAATGTAGAACCAAACATGCCACTTATCAATAGCCTATGCGCCGCAGATAGTGTGAGTGAAGTAGTAAATGCGATCCTGCGTGCCGACATGAAAGAAGACAAATGGCTTTCACGCGCTCAGAGTACCCTAGCTAAAGGGTCTCCTATAACTATGCATTTAGTGTATGAACAATGTCAAAAAGGAGCAGAAATGACCCTGGCAGATTGCTTTCGAATGGAAGCAAATATGTCTTGTCGCTGCGGTGAGAGCGGAGAGTTTCAAGAGGGTGTACGAGCTTTGTTAATTGACAAAGATATGTCGCCTAAATGGAAGTACAAAACGGTTGAGGATGTGCCTGAAGACGTGATCGAACACTTCTTTAGTTCTCCTTGGTCTGCACAAAGCCACCCGTTAGCAGCGTTGTAAAAGCTTCACTTTTTAAAGAGCGTAGTAAAATGATAGTTGCAGGCAGTTCCGTAATCGAAAGCCTGCCCAGCGCAACTAATTAGCACAAGTACGCTGTGTGTCTTAAGCCTACTTGTGCTCTATTATTGCCGTTAAGGCATCGATTTTGATATCCTGTATATCAAATTCTTAACAGAAAAGACGTTATCATGTGGCATTGCCCACTTTGTAAATCATCAATCTCGTTAAACTCTACGCCTATACGCTGTAACAATAATCACAGCTTCGATATTGCAAAATCTGGCTACGTTAACTTGTTACCTGTTCAGTTCAAAAAGTCTAAACTTCCCGGTGACGATAAAGACATGGTGAAAGCCAGACGAGAGTTTCATCAATTAAACGCCTACAAACCATTGAAAGACAAAATGCATTTGCTGGTGGAACACTTCCTCACTAAAACTGGTACTGCGAATAATGTTGCAGGTAACGCTACCAAACAAACTGTTTCTGTTTACGACGCGGGTTGTGGTGAAGGAAGCTATTTAGATGCCATGACTCAAGGGCTTTCACGTAATGGCTTTTCAGTAAAAGGTGCCGGCAGCGACATAGCTAAAATTGCTGTTGATTTGGCTGCTAAAGCGTTTAGGTACGCTCAGTTTGTTGTGGCAAGCAGCTTTGAATTACCTCTTCAGAGCGAGACGCAAAACGTAGTAATGCAAGTATTTGCGCCGGGCAGTAATGAAGAGTATGTAAGAGTTTTGAAAGAACAAGGGATACTTATTACGGTTGACCCTGCGCCGAATCATTTATTTGAATTAAAGCAGCAGGTTTACGACAATGCGAGGCACCATCAAATTAGTGATGCCCCCCGGGAAGGCTTTACTCGCATTCACAATGAATGCTTTTCATTTCCGATTAAGTTTGCTGACGCTGACCACGCTCTCGCGCTAATAAAGATGACGCCTTTTTACTGGAAGCTCCCACAAGGCAAGATAGATACTATCGTCGCATCGCTAGATAGCGTAACCGCAGACTTTCATATCCAACTATGGAAAAAAGATACAAATAAAAAAGTGTTAAAAGGTCAAAGTAAGGGAGAGCAGGCAAGGAAAGACGATGGTCGATAACAAACAAAAAGCGTTGTTTTTAGACCGAGATGGCGTAATTAATGTTGACCACGGCTATGTAGGTAGCTATGAAGATTTTGAATTTGTGGAGGGTATCTTTGATATTATTCATACATTCCAAAATAATGGTTTTTTACCGGTTATTGTTACTAACCAAAGTGGAATAGCGCGTGGATATTACAGCGAAAAAGAATTTCATGGTTTAATGGAGCAGGTCCAGAAAGAATTTTCCGCCCGCAATATTGTAAACATTCCTGTATATTTCTGCCCACATCACGAGCAAGGTAGTGTTTCCGAATATGCTATAGCCTGCAAATGCAGAAAACCATTACCTGGCATGTTAAACCAGGCCGCAAGAGACCTAAATATAGACTTAGCCAACAGTGTGTTAATTGGCGACAGTTGGCGGGACATCGAAGCTGCGAATGCCGCTGGGTTAACGAAGAGCTATTTTTTGTCAGATAATCGCATTACTGCTGAACAGCTGACTACTATTAGCTCATCTCACCGTGTATCTCAGGTCAAGAGGCTGTCTGAAATATTAGTGAGTGGTTACGTGTAACCCTCTAAGCGGTTGTTACCTAAGGGAATACGGGAAATAGATAGCAGCGATAGCATTGGCTATCACTGCATTAGAGAAAAACTAGTTCTGGGTGGAAAAGCGAGACAAGTGCTTTATAGCCTGGCTCAGCAAGTCGATATTTAACGACTCTTTACTCCGTTTCCCTGTGGCTAAATCACTTATTTCATAGCTACCGTTACTCAGAACGTCAGTGCGTTTATTTTCGTGGAATACCACAATACGCTCGCCCGACGTGCTAACTAACCAAGGTCGTGCTGGTGCCAATAAGTTTTGTCCGGTTGAATAGAATGTAGACGGTGCATTACAGCCTAATGCGTTTAAAATCGTAGGTGCCAAATCTTCAGTACTAGCCAGCTTAGTTTGGATATTCAGTGTGCTGTACAACACCCCTTTACCGTCTTCGCTACCAAACCCAGTCGCGATAATAACGTCGTGTTTTCTATCTAGTGTATTTTCCACGTAGCTTTTTATGTCTGCGCCTTTCATAAAAGCAATGTGCAGCCCTTCATGATTGTTACTAAGGGGCTGTAAATAGCCAGACAATTGCGGAAGCGGCAACGCTACATCGCTATGAATAGATACAGGCATACCCGACCCCAGTGGAAGGGCAAGCAGCACTGGGCGTTTTTTAGACAATGCATCCTGATAAATCTCTGGCACACCAAACAAGGTTGAAATCATCAGTCCTTCAGTACTACTAGCCGTGGAATAGTAGTTAGGAACTTGAATGAGAGCTTTACCTTTTATGGTGCTCAAATCGATGGCGCTGTCACCGTCAACTTGCACAATTACGGTTAGGTTTTTATCTGTCTCTATTGAGCAATAAACCGGCTCAGCAGGGTAAGTAATATTGTGGATGTCGGTATTAAACTGTAGTTGCTTTCGCTCTTCATAAGCCGCTAAGTCAAGCAAGCCATAACGTGACATTGTAGTCTTAGCGGTAGCAGGGTAAGAAAGCGGAAACATGTTGTCCTGCTTAATGATAGGTTGATACAGCTTGGCATCAGCCCACACATGAATAGCGTGACTTGTTACGAAACAACTTACAAAAAATGTAGTGACAGGAATGCCTACTTTATGACGAGTGAAGCGTTCAACACGTTTCCAGATTGCATTGGCTAAGACCAGCTGGAAGCCAAGCCAAACGATAAACAGAAGAAATAAAAATGCCCACTGTTGCCAGCTTTCTATCGCCATTGTTGACTGAGCTTCACTGCGCAGTAAATCCGCGGCGTGAAAGCTAATATGGAAGCCTGTACGGTTAAATAGCAACGCATCGAAAGCCAAGAGCGCTAGCCCCACAGCTGCAATAATAGACGCGCTGACCTTTATGACTCTGGGGTTATTAACCAAGTAACAAAGAGGGAGTATAAAAATAACAAAGCCAAAAAAGGTCATAAAACCAATATGACCAAACCAGTTGGCGAGAAGATACAAGGTGCCGACACCTGTGCCAGGCATAGGTGATGAGAAAACAAAAATCGAGGCAATAACTATGGCGATGATTATGTTCGCCAAGGCAAACCAATGCCCCCAATTTACCAGTTTAGTAACACGCTGGCGACGAGGTGATTCGGCAAGTATCATGCAATCCCTTAGCTATTTTTAACGCTTTTTTTCAATACATCGGCAAACTGGGTTGCCATGGCTTCGCGATTTTCAGGGGCTACCTGCGTATTTAAAATGTGCGTAATGACATTTCCTAACACCATAAGTGAAAGATCACGGTTTGCACCGCCTTCTTCAAGGGTTAGAATAACGTTATTCATTAGCGTTTCGAATTCGTCGTTGCTATAGCGGCTCTGTTGGGGCATTGCTACGCCTCTTTTTTATGATTTCTTTGATAAAAAGAATGGTTTTACACGTAAAATGATTATAATCGTTGTTTGAGTGAGTACAATCATTCATTCTAAAATCCCGCAATTCTTTGGATATTTCTGACACTTTTTAAGCAACAGGACACCCGATACTCTATGAGTGCACTGATTCATCACTTTGTTGTACATCGTTTGATTGTAAACAAAGAAGAGAAAATTGAAGCAATTCCACGTGACAACTGCTTAGCTGTTACTCCGGAAATCGAGCTTCTTGCCCATCAAATAAATCACAGTTTCAATGCTAAACCTGGAAAAGGGGTTGGCCACTTTGTGACGGAAGTTACCCGTGAAGCAAAAGTAGAAAACGAAGAAGGCGAAGCGACTACGCAAAAAAGCACCGAGAACGTAGCAGAGTTCGCGGAAGGCCTAAAGCAATACATGGATATTCAAAAAGCGGCGGGTGATAACGTTGAAGATGCATTCCATGCGTTTTCGGTATCAGCGACCAATCGCTTAGTTCGCACTTTGGCAGAAACAGGTACGGTTGAAACCGGTTTTCTTATTTTCTGCCAATATGAGTATTTAGCCACACAGTATTTGATGATTGCATTGTTAAATACCCGTTCGCACGTTGAAGTGACAAACTCTTTAGATCTTTCCGCGCGTGAACACTTGGATTTAGCGAAAATGCAGCTAGCTGTGCGGTTCGATTTAACGCAGTGGGATATTCAGCCAGAACAGCAGCGATACGTTAGTTTTATTAAAGGTAGAATGGGACGTAAGGTATCAGACTTCTTTATGCAGTTTGTAGGCTGCGAAGAGCTGGTTGATGTTAAACAGCAAAATAAACAATTGATTTCTACGGTGGATGCCTACCTAGCCAGTGAGTCACTAGACCCGCAAGAGCAGCACCAGCATAGAGAAGAAGTTAAATCGTACTTTAAAGAAAAGATTGATGCGGGCGAGAGTTTATCGGTAGATGAACTGGCTAACCGACTTCCACAAAATGAAGAAACTAGCAGTAACTTTTCTGCGTTCACGCAGTCTATGGAAGTACCGCTTGAAAAAGAAATTCAACCAGACCCTTCAGCGCTGAAACAACTTGCTAAATTTACCGGTCAGGGTGGTGGTATATCGCTTAGCTTCGAACGTAAATTAATGGGCGATCGAGTATTTTACGACCCAGCTACGGATACGCTAACAATCCGTGGAATTCCACCTAATTTAAGAGATCAGCTTAATCGCCAATCTTCAATGGACTAGTCGCTGCGAAGCAAAGATAAAAAACGTATACTAGTTAGTAGAATATAAACTCGATTCAAGGGTGTTATGCAATTATTTGTAAATGATTTGACAGTGATGGACTTCTCTTACCTTTGCCCAAAACGCGGCATGGTAGGGGAAAGCTGGATTGTCGATGTGATTTTGGACGGTGAGCTCAACGAAGAGAGCATGGTTCAAGACTTTGGTCACGTGAAAAAGAACTTAAAGCGACTAATCGACGAATATGTTGACCACAAGTTGCTTGTACCTGCTGAATACAGCGGTTCAGAGGTTATTCACGACGACGATTCTGAACAGGTAGAAGCGCGCTTCACCTGCATTGATGGGCGTAGCATCATGCTACATTGCCCCGCTGAAGCTTATGCATTTGTTTATTCTGATGAGATAAACATGGAATCTGTTGGCGTTTACTTAAAAGAAGTATTGGCGACTCATCTTCCAGAAAACGTTGAAAACATTACGCTGCATTTACGTGAGGAAGTTATTAATTCTCCGTTTTATCACTATACCCACGGGCTTAAAAAGCACGACGGAAATTGTCAGCGTATAGCGCACGGTCACCGTTCGCGGATAGATATTATCCTTGACGGCAAAGTGTGTGTTGAAAGTCAGCAGTATTGGGCTGATCGTTGGGCCGACATCTATATAGCCACCCGTGAAGACGAAATAGCGTACAGCGACAGAAAGCTTAAAGGTCAAGTTCCAAATGAAGCGGATTACTACTGTTTTGCTTACGAGTCCTCACAGGGCTATTTTGAACTATTAATTTCTAAGTCAGATTGTGAAGTCATCGAAACCGACTCAACAGTCGAGTGTTTGGCGCAGTATCTTCTTGAAGAGCAGAAGAAACGCACACCTAATGGCGTTTGCCAAGTTATCGCTTATGAGGGCGTAGGTAAAGGCGCCACAGTAAAGGGTTAACATTCGACTACTGCTCGTTATAGGGAAAGGAAACAACTATGGCATTCACGCTTGCAAAAAACGCATTGCATAGCTCAGCATCTCTTGTAATAAGTTGTGTAGTGGCAATTAGCACAGTTGCCTCTATGTCATTTGCTTATGCAGATGTAGAGTTAAACGGCCAAAATGAAGTGTTATCTAGTCAAGAGCCAGTAAACGTTGTGTTGAACGGTAAGTTTACGCAAGGTGCCTTACTGCGCGGGCAAGCTCCCGCTGGGGCCAAAGTAACGCTTAATGGCGAAACCGTTCAAACCAATAAAGACGGAAAATTTGTGGTTGGCTTTGAACGGGAAGCGCCGCTTCAGCAAACGTTGGCTGTAGAGTTAGACAACGGCCAAAAGTGGCAGCGAGACATTACTCTTGAAAAACGCGAATACAACATTCAGCGAATTGACGGGCTAGAGCAAAAAATGGTTACGCCGCCTGCAGAAGTGACGGCGCGTATTAAGCAGGACAATATCAACGTAGCTAACGCGCGAAGTGGTAATACTGATTTAGATGCATTATTCACCCGGTTTGAATGGCCTGCGAAAGGCGTTATTTCCGGTGTTTACGGTAGTCAGCGCATTCTAAATGGCGTGCCGAAATGGCCGCATTATGGTTTGGACATTGCCAATGAAACAGGCACGCCTGTGTATGCCCCAGTTGATGGTGTGGTAACAATGGCTGATGACCTTTACTATTCGGGTAACACGCTGATTTTAGATCACGGCATGCGCGTGTTTTCAACGTTTCTTCATATGGATACTATAACGGTAGAAGTGGGTGAAACCGTTAAGCAAGGCGAGCAGATTGGTACAATAGGTTCAACAGGGCGCTCTACAGGTCCGCATCTGGATTGGCGTATTAATTTGGGCAAAACTCGTTTAGACCCACAGACTATTATTTCGGGGTCGCCCGAACAGTAATACTAGTCCGCATAGGTCATTAATTTGATTACGCTTAAACAACCATATGGCAAAAGGCGCTTTCAGGTAAAACCTCAAAGCGCCTATTTAGTTTTTCGTACGGAGCGATGTTATTTCCCCAGCCACTGATTAAGCTTTTCTTCATCAGTGATTTCAAAATAAGCCATTTCTTTTCTTGCCTCAGTAACCTCAAGAGGCAGCGTTAGAAGTCGCCCGTCACGAACAAGGGTTAATTCTACCTTTGGCGTTTGAGCATTATCTAATAGGCGTTGAAGTTTCTGGGCATTGACGATATGACCGTCTAATCCAATGATGACATCGTTTAAAAGAATACCTGCCTTCATAGCGGCAAGGCCTTCAAATACCTGCATTACCGTAAGCCCAAAAGTGGCTGGTTTTAATGTGGCCCCAAGCTGATTTTTAATAACAGGCAGCGTGGAAACACCACCTTTATCTTCGCTAGATACGCGAGCACGAATAGCGTAATTCACGCCCATCTCAGATACCAATGTCGCTAATTCCACATCGTCTGTGCCATACACCACGCGGTTCAAGTATTCTGAAACGTCGATGTCGAAGTGGGTTTTGCATAAAGATTGGATCACGTCATCCGGCGTACCTTTTTCCTCTACGCCATAGTGTTTCCACAATAACTGCATCAAGGTATCTAAATTAACTTTGTTGTTTGACTGTTTGCGAAGGAGTAAATCTAATCCAAGGGCTATAATGCCTCCCTTGGTGTAATAACTGACAATATTGTTAGTAGCGCTAGCGTCTTGCTTATAAAACTTTGTCCATGCGTCGAAGCTACTTTCTGCTGCACTTTGTTTAAAGCGACCAGCGTTTTGCAAAAGTCGACTGACATTTTGCGCAACAATATCGAGGTATTTCTGTGGTTCAATAACGCCGGCTCTAGCAAGTGTGACGTCATCATAGAAACTGGTAAAGCCTTCATAAATCCACAGCTGATTCGTGTACGTTTCCTGAGATAAGTCTGGTTTCACCATTACGCTAGGTTTAATGCGCTTAACATGCCATGTGTGGAAAAATTCATGGCTGCACAGACTTAAGAATGTGACGTAGCTGTCGGTTTTTTTCTCACTTTCACCAACTTGAGGAAGGTCGAAGCGAGGGTAAAGAAGGGCAGTAGAATACTTATGCTCTAAACCGCCGAACCCATTGTCGGCAAGTAGCGTCATAAACAGGTAGTTATTAATAGGTTGTGGAGCACCAAACAAATCTAGGTGGTGCTTGCAAATTGGCGTTAAGTCATTTGCTATGCGCTCATAATCAATACTGTTGTTACCTGAGAAAAGTAACGTAAACGTAATGCCGTCAACCTCAAAGCTGTGAGTGTCTGCAATGCCCACATAAATTGGATGATCAATGAGCTCATCGTAATTTTTTTCAACGAAGTGCCACCGAGACGGGCTTGTGCTTTCACAACGAGAAGGCATTGACGTATAAGCCTTCCAATTCGAGGTTACAGAATCGCTGTCGTTAAGCTCAATGTCCACCTCACACGGCACATTCTCGAAGCCGGAAACGTTTAGAAACGCACTGGTTCCATTTATAAACGCATATTGGTCGTTCATAAAAGCAGAGCGAATAGATAAGTCGTTGGCATAAACCGAGTAAACGACCGTACATGGTTTTCCATCTGTGTCTACACGCCAAGTTTGTTTATCGAGCTTAGTTACCGAAAGGCTATAAACGCTACTATCGCCAACATTTTCAGTAATATGACCTTCAGAAGTGGTTGCAGTTAGCTCGATAATGCTTTTTGCAAAATCGCGCACCATGTAGCTTCCCGGGATCCAGCTTGGAAGGCTAAGCTCAATTGATGAGCCAGAATGCTCAGGTATTTGCAGCGCGACAGTAAATTGATGGGCACGCCAATTGGAAATAGTTAACGTATAGCGAAGAGCTGAGGTCATAAACGTCCGAAATGATAAGCAAAACTATCCCTCAACTATATCAACCTATTGAATTAATCCCAATAGATTGCCTGCTACTAAGAGGCAATTTTTACGTTTATTGAATATGGTTTTCAATCGTAGTATTGATAAGTTTTTGTTTGATGCGTACATTGAGTTAAATGACATTAAATCCAGCAATAACAAATACAAATGGCTGAAAAAATACAAAGCAACGTACTTAGCGAAGATAATTTGGAATCACTGCGCACGCTAGTACCTGGCGATACGGTAGATTTACAAATTGCTATGCCTGCAGCGCCCAAGCGAGTGAAAACCGATTACATCGGCATGCTTATTGATGAATGTTTGCTTTTTCATATTCCGACTTCCGCAAAATGGATAACGGTAAGGGATGCTCTCACTGTCGGAAACGAGGTTGTAGTTCGCTCTGTACTTGAAGGTGATACTGGGCAAGTTATTGCGTTTAAAGTAAAAGTACTCAAATTGCTTTCTAAGCCGTCTGGCTTACTTATTACAACGTTTCCTAAACGTATAGAAAGTATCGGCTTGCGTGCTGTAAAACGCGCCCAATTGGGCATTTCTGTAACCCTCGAAGCCGATGTCTATCCAGATGACGAGAATGTTACTGGTATTATCATCGACCTCAGCGAAAAAGGTTGCAAAGTTGCACTCCAGATCAAACCAAATTGGCCGGTAATGATCGATGAAGCTGAAGTTAAGCTAAACTATTCGCTGGACGGTAAAGAAGTAGCGCTTTCTGCAAAAGTCAAAAATCACAAACTTGATAATGATGTAGTTTATTATGGGCTCGCCTTTACCTGTGAAGAAAAATGGATAAAAAAGCTGTTGTCCCGACACACATTGTTAACATAGGAAAACAATAGTTGGGTGCTCTTTAGATAATAATCAAAATAAAAGGCTAAGGGGATCTACATGAGAAGTATTGAGCGACTTTTAATGCAGTACGGTGAAAGCCACCAAAACAAGACTAACGTTATCATTCATGCTATTGCCGTACCTAGCATCTATTTCGTAACAGTAGGCTTACTGTGGAGCTTGCCGGTACCTGATGTGATAGCGCAGTTCGATATAACGTGGGCGCACATCATAGCGGTTCCCGTATTGTATTATTATTTTATGTTGTCTGGCCCGATAGGGGCAGCAATGACCCTCTTAACGATTTTGTGTTTTGGCGCAGTAAATACGTTAGCGTATTTTAATATATCAGTTTGGTTATTTTCTCTCGTCTTGTTTGTCGTTATGTGGGGGCTACAGTTTATTGGCCATCATATCGAGGGTAAAAAGCCTTCGTTTTTTGACGATTTGCGCTTCTTGCTGGTTGGCCCAGCCTGGTGGTGGGTGCACTGGCTGAAAAGAATGAATATCAGTTACTGAGCTTAATCAGCGAATTAACATAGCCAAAACATGTCTAATTTCAAGATTTTGCCCTGCGACAAGAAGCATAAGGGGCACGACCAAGACGCTTGGGTCGCGGCAAGGCTTGCGTATAATCTTCTTATAAGTTTTTAAATTGGTAATATTGTGAGTCGCTTTCAGCGTGTAATAGAAAGTAATGAACGTTTATTTTGGACATTGCACAGTGCAGGCTGGGCAGGGTTCGCAATAATTTATTACATCGGTTCTTTTCTTCATGATGTAAGACCTATTTGGGTTTTTATCATCATGCTTAATGCCTATGCAGGCTGGTTGCTAACCATTCCGCTTCGCTACATCTATCGATGGGCAAGAAAGCAATCACCGCTCAACATGATCATTATAGTGATTGTGTCGTCCTACTTAATTGCTTTGCTATGGGCAGTGGTAAAAAACATCAACTACTGGGAAATCTACAAGCACGGATATCGCCCAGATGAATGGTATATGTATTTTACCAACACTATTAACTCGTTAATCATGGTAGGTTGTTGGAGTGGTGTGTACTTTGGCATCAAAAACTTCCAGATGCTTCAAAAAGAAAAGCAGAACGCATTAAAAGCGAGCACCATGGCGCACCAAGCGCATATTAAGATGCTGCGCTATCAGCTCAATCCACATTTTCTCTTCAATACACTGAATGCTATTTCAACCCTTATTCTACTGAAAGAGAATGATACAGCAGAAGCCATGGTGTCGCGCTTAAGTGACTTTCTTCGTTACTCATTAGACAACGACCCGATAAAGCGAGTGCCTCTGGGGCAGGAAATAAAAGCATTGCGACTCTATTTAGAGATAGAAAAAGTGCGGTTTGACGATCGCCTAGAAGTGCTATGGGACATTGATGAAGGCTGTGAAAGTGCGTTAGTGCCAAGCATGATTCTGCAGCCCATTATTGAAAACTCTATAAAGCACGCCATATCTAAAATGGAAAACGGTGGTCGCATTTCGATAACAGCACGTACGTTTGGCAATGATCTACTCATGGATGTTGCGGACAACGGACCAGGCGCAGATATCAAAGACGGCACACTGAGCCGTGAAAATGGCGTCGGTTTAGCCAATATAAAAGAACGATTGCAATCCCTTTATCATCGTAATTTTGCATTCTCTATAGAACACAATCAGCCTTCTGGTGTGCGAGTTAGACTTCGCATTCCGTATGAAGTTAAGGACGTATAACATGACAAAGCAAGTGATAAAAACCATTGTAGTGGATGACGAACCTTTAGCGCGAAAAGGTCTTCGTGCCAGGCTAGAACGTCATGAAGATGTACAGGTGCTTGCCGAGTGTCAAAACGGCCTTGAAGCGGTAAGCAGCATTTCTCAGCACCGCCCAGATTTAGTGTTTTTAGATATTCAAATGCCTGGCTTGAATGGCTTTCAAGTAATTCACAAGTTGCGCGAACTGAAACAGCCCATCCCTATGATTGTTTTTGTAACAGCGTATGATAGTTACGCTATCAAGGCGTTCGACGTGCATGCGCTAGATTACCTGTTAAAGCCGGCAGACGACGAGCGTTTAGGTGCTGCGTTAAATAAAGTACGCGAATACTTCTCGACACAGCATCAGGACGAGCAGTCCCAAAAATTGGTAAGCCTTGTTGCTGAACTTACTGGCGATGATTGCGAAGAGATTTTACGCAAGCTAGCCAATGGGGAGCCGGTTGAAACCAATCCATACCCGGATGTATTGGCGATTAAAGATGGTTCAGAAGTTACGCGCGTAAACGTTCAAGACATTCAATGGATTGATGCTGCAGGTGATTATATGTGCGTTCACGCACTGGATGGCATGCATATAATGCGCAAAACCATGAAAGAACTTGAGCAAGAGCTAAACCCTCAATTTTTTGTTCGAGTGCACCGTTCAGCTATTGCTAATATCCGATTTGTTAAAAAGTTAGTCAGTCACATCAGTGGTGAGTACCACTTAATACTTCAAAACGATACAGAGCTTAAAGTAAGCCGCAGCCATCGAGATAAAGTAAAAGCGGCCATGAAGATGTAATGTCGCTTAAAGGGGCGATATGAAAGGCGTTGTTTTGAAGAAACAACGCTTTTTTGTAATAGTTGGTTTTGCGCTGTTTACACGTCGCCTTTTATTCTTACCAGCTGCTGTATCGCTCATTCATAAGTGTACGCATTGCCTCAACATGAGCTTCATTAAGGGGTTTGGTATTTTCCCATGTTTTATGAAGCGGTACAGTAACAGGGCGTTGGTTCACTTCACCCACCATAATATTGGTAATGTCACTGCCGACTAAACTTATCGCGAATTCGCCGAGTGTCGTTGCGAGTAATCTATCTTGGGCAACAGGCGAACCGCCTCGCTGAACATGACCTAAAGTTACCGGTCTGACGTCACTAATATCATGCTTCATTAGTTCTTCAGTGAGGCCAGATAACCCTTTTGGCCATACGTTTTCAGCAACGACAACGATAAAACTAACCGGTCCTTTCAATGCGCGCTGGGCCTTTATTTGGGTAACAATTTTTTCTATCTCTTTGTCAGCAGATTCGAAAAACTCTGGTACCACTACATAGTCAGCTGCAGATGAGAGCGCCGCATTCAATGCTAAAAAGCCCGCGTTTCTGCCCATGACTTCTATAAGAAAAATACGTTCGAATGCATCAGCAGTATCGCGAACTTTATCAATAGAACTCATCGCTGTATCAATAGCGGTAAAATACCCGATAGTTGCATCTGTGCCGCTAATATCGTTATCTATCGTACCGGGTATTCCTAAAATTTGGCCGTTCCACTCTTTCCCTATTGCAGCTGCGCCGCGAAATGAGCCGTCACCACCAATCACAATAAGCGTATCAATCTCTGCCTTCATTAGGTTGTTAGCAGCTTTTTTAATTCCTTCATGGCTTTTAAGCTCTTTACATCTAGCACTGTGTAGTATGGTTCCGCCTTGTTGTATCAAGTTGTGAGTAGAGTCGAGTGACAAGGGAATATACTCTTGTTGTAATAACCCATTGTAGCCATGTTTATAGCCAAGCAGCGTATAGTTAGCTCTCTGGCACGCAATAACTGCAGCACGTATGCAAGCATTCATACCTGGTGCGTCGCCACCGGAAGTTAAAATTGCGACACGTTTTGACACATTAAAATCCTTCTATTTACCAGCACTCCAGTTAAGGTAGCGTTAAGGGTGCAAGACGTAAAGTGATCATGTGTGTTGTAGAGAATTAAAATAACTGAAAAAAATTAACCAGCACGATGTCATGAGCGCTTCACTATTTATGACGGCTTTTTATTTTGAATTATAAATAAGCGAATTTGCAGCAAATAACGTAGTTAACAAAAAAGGATGAGTTATGCGTGTACTGGTAGTATTTATTTCTGTGATGTTTCTTGCATCATGCAGTTCAAAACTGGCCTACAACAACTTAGATTGGTGGGTATACTGGTACATGGACGACTATATCGAGCTTAAGGATGAGCAAGAAGAAAAATTCGATGACTATCTTCAAAATTGGCTACGCTGGCACAAAACCTCTGAACTTAAACGCTACCAAGCACAACTTCTCGATATTAAACGTCAAATTAGAGAAGGACGTTTAGATTCAAACTCTGTCCATGACCATCTTGCTAACGCGAGAGCTCATTGGGAAAGAGTGCGTGATGAAGTTAGCCCTGCATTAGCAGAAATAGCAAAAACGCTCGATGATGAGCAAGTCGTTACGCTTTTTGCTGCGCTTGAGAAAGATAACAAAGAGGAAGAAGAGGAACGAAAAGAGTCGCTAGAGAAGTCTGAAGAAGAGCAGCTAGAAGTTCGTATTGAGCGTATTGAGGAGGCTGTCAGTGAACGCATTGGGAAACTAACTAGCGAACAAAAGCAAATAGTGGCCACGTATTGTACGCAGTTCATTTCCACTGGGGATGAATGGCTAACCTATCGTAGAGTTATACAAAATGCGGCACGAAAGCTATTTGTAACCCGCAAATTCAACGATAATTTCGAAGTGGAACTGATTGACCTAATGCGAAATCCAGATCGCTACAAAAGTGATATTTATATGCAAAGTAGCGCCCACAATATGACAGTCAGCGCTACGTTAATCGCCGAGCTCTTTACCACGCTAACTGATAAGCAGCGAGAGACCCTTATCGAAAATATAGACGACCTGATTGATACTGTAGAGAGTTTTCAAAGCTGAATATAACACAGCCAGTATATGGGACGTTGATAAAAAGAAATGGGGCTAGTTATGAACTATTATTACCATTTTGTGCGCGAAACTCGAAGGTTTAGCCTCATTGTATTCATGAATGCATGTTTGCTTGCTATCATGTATTGGTGGGGCAGAACTTACTTACTCGATGAAGAGTCTGATCCCGTGGTTTTTGGTGTAGTGGTATAAATTGAGTTGATTTTACTTGGTATTTCAATCTACTTGTGGTCGGTTAATAAAAAGATTGAAATCAAGGTGTCAGCTCGTGAATTTTACTATTGCGACCCTCTGTTTGGGGAAAATGAATTAGTATTGTGTATCGACGACATTGACGAAATCATACAGGTACAAAGTGCCACCAATCGTATCCAACGAAACCTTCTACGCCTCAAGGATGGATCGGTACACGAACTCATGTACCAAAATTATAATATCGACAAACAAGCAATGTTCGATGCATTAAATCGAGCAAATCCTAAGATTAAACTACCAGCTAGCATTTGGATTTACGAGCAGACTCGACCACAATGGGCTAAAGAAGTAAGGAAGAAAATGGGCCTTGATGAATAACTATGCGGCGAGTTGTTAAGAACATAACGTCCAAGAGTCTAGTTAGTCTTACAATCACTGGTCATTTTCCGAGTGCGTGTATCTGACTGTTTGATCATATCGTCTATTAGTGTCGTTTCAGGCATGTTTTTCCAGTACTTCTTAGGCATTTGATTTAACATTGCACTTGTCTTGATACGTGCAGGGTTAAATATATTGGCGTAGTAGGTCAGCCAGTATTTTTCAATGCGATCGTCATCGGGTACAACGCTTGAATCGGGGTTATCTTCTAGTACTAGGGTTTCAGTATCCCAGTGTGCCGCACGATAGGGTGTTAAGATTGACCAACGCATATTCTTAAACCGGGTTTGGAAGAAGTTAAGTTTTATTTCTAAACTGAAATGCTCGGGTTCATACCATGCAACAAAATGCTCTTGCCCCTCTAGGCTAATTTCTCTGAACCTTAAGAAGGCACTCATTTTGTACGCGTCGCGTTTTACCGCTTTCGCCATAGCAAAAAGCTGAATAACATCGTCATCAGTTTTGATTTGAATGAGCTGCTTATTTTCATAAACTACACGCCATAACACCCGGTAACACAAGGCAAATCGATTTTCATCGTTATGGCATAGGGCGTACTTTAAAAGCATTAATGTAGATTTAGGAATGCTAAGTTTACTTTGCGGCATTTTTCGGGGAATTTTGCTTTGGCATGGCTCAGCATCGCTACTAAACAGTTCGTTTTGAACTGAATGCGCGTTCTGCCAGATGAGATGTTCAGGGCGAATACGCTCAGCAATACATCGACGCGAGGCTTCGCGCCATTCATCAAAGCCAGGTACTGAAGTAATGATAATGGTCTTCATGTAGAGCGACCTTTTAGTCTGAGGCTGAACATATCTGCGTTATCCGCATACTCAAGCGCCAAATAACTCAAACTGTTTAGGCTGTTTAAACTGAAGCTCAAAATTATTACTGTCGAGTAAATGGATATCAGGGAAGTAATCTCCCACGCTGATGAAAGGCTTCAACTTTTTAAGGGGTAGACGCATTTTGGTAAGGTCGATCCAGTTGAGCTTAGTATTACGCCTTATAGATAGAATCTTTTGTACCGTTCGGGCGCCAAGACCAGGAACGCGTAGCAGCATCTGTTTGTCAGCTTTATTTAAATCTATCGGAAACACGTGACGATTGCGAAGTGCCCATGAAAGTTTAGGGTCGTAGTCCATATCTAACATGTCATCTTCTAAGATTTCATCTAAGCCAAAGCCATAAAAGCGCAAAAGCCAATCCGCTTGATATAGGCGGTGTTCCCGTACCAATGGCGCCGGTTTTAATGGCAAAACTTCCGAAGCATCAGGAATAGGGGAAAATGCCGAGTAATAAACACGACGTAGCTTTTGCTCGCTATAGAGCTTTACGCTTGTACCTAAAATGGTTTTATCGTTCGACCCATCGGCACCTATAATCATTTGCGTAGACTGTCCCCCTGGCGCGAAACGGGGAGGGCGTTTACCCGAAAACGTCTTGTCTATTTTATGCTCTGCAATTTTTTCTTTTAGCGTATTCATCGACCTGTGAATATCATTAAGATCTTTCTCTGGTGCGTACTTATTTAGCGAAGACTGCGTGGGCATTTCCACATTAATACTAAGCCTGTCTGCATAAAGGCCTGCTTCTGCTTGTAATTCTGGCGACGCATTCGGGATAGTTTTAAGGTGAATATATCCTTTAAATCCGTGGTCAATACGCAGCGATTTCGCAATACGTACCATGCTTTCCATAGTGATATCGGGAGATCCCACAATCCCAGAGCTTAAAAACAAACCCTCAATGTAATTGCGCTTGTAAAAGTTAAGGGTTAATTCTACCGTTTCTTTAACCGTAAAACGCGCTCGTTGAACATTGCTTGAAACCCTATTAATGCAATAATGACAATCATAAATACAGTAGTTTGTCATAAGAATCTTAAGCAGCGAAACACACCTACCATCAGGCGTAAAACTGTGGCATATACCCGAGCCACCAGTGAGCGAGCCTATGCCTACTTTTTCGGTTTTCCCCGCTTGTCGTTTACCGGCGGAACCGCTCGCACAGGACGCGTCGTACTTGGCAGCATCGGAAAGAATTTCTAGTTTTTGTATCAGTCTGTCATGCATCTCCGATGTATACTTCCTTTAATTACTCACAGCAAACAAGCTAGTATTTTTCACCAAATCATCGATACGAACTTTTTTGGCACTGGCTAAGTCGCATTATTTTATAGCATGTATATATATACAGTACAATTGGCAACGCTAATAGGGAATTAAGATTTAATGTTAGCCTTGGCGGCTTACTACAAAGATGAATGGGCAGAAGGCAACACGTTGCTAGAGATAGAAAAGGTAGGTTTGCTTTATAAAAAAGTGATATGTCATTGGCTATCAAAAGCCAATATACTTAGAAAGTTCATCTCGAATGTTCTCGTACTTTTCTTTGTACGGTGCTTTGAGTGTCATGTCATCAATAAGCTTAAATAAACGTTTACATTCGTTTATTAATTTCATTTCTGCCTTATCTTCTTGTATGGCTATCTGAAGAAGGCATTGAAGCAAATTCAGTGCAACGCCTGTATTAACGGGGGCGAAACCCTGAGCAAGGGCAAACGAGGCTTTTGCTCGTTCGTAGTCTTGCTGTTGATAGTGTTGAATACCTTCGCGGTTAAACTGTTGGTAACTCGCAATATTTTTCTGTGCGTTTTTAGCCTGTGTCTCAAGCATGGTCACGCTATTTTGGTCGAGTTCGTCACCTCTCGATGACAGAATAGAGTCAAGTTGCAGCGCGTCGTCATATTCTCCCAGTTTGTACATGACGTTAATGCTATCCGGAATAAAAGCAGTGGGAACCTCGGTATATTTATCGTCTAGTAGTGTTTGAGAAGTATTTAAGTGACGTTTAGCATCGATTAATTTTCCGTCTATCGCACTTATTCTGGCATTTACAATATTGCCAAAAATATCAACGTCAAACTCTCTGTCTACTTTTTGTAAATGTTCATCAAACTTACCTCTCTGAAGAGTAAGCAAGGCTTCTTGTTGATACTTATTGCGCTGCTTTTTATCTTCAGCAAACTCAGCAACATCGAGTAAACTACGAATAATGCCGCACCAGTGTAAGCTTTTCTTATTCACCGTGCGTTTAGACAAGTCCCAAATAGCCTGGCTGGATGTTGCGGCTAATATCAAATCGTCATTCTGACGACCAATTTCGCAGGCTTTAAAATGTCGAGGTAATGAAAAGGGAGAAAGCTTTATAGCCTCTTTTATCGCTTCCAATGCCTTTTCACCAGCTTCCAAAGCCTGATGTGCCTGTGCAAGCATGTCATGAGCGTCGGCATTGAACCTGTTGCGCTTCAGTATTTTCTTGGCAACCGATATCGCTTTTTCATATTCATTAAGAAGAAGATAAGACCTTCCAATGGCAACTTGCGCCCATAAAACTGGTTTACTGTCTATGTAATCACGTAGAACATCAAGTGCTTTTTCAGGCTGTGATATTCTCCAATAAAGTTCCACTAAAAGCTGCTCGCAGTGCCCTTTGTAATGACGAGGGTTTTCTAAAAGCGTTTCAATTTGGTCTATCGCGCTATTAATTTCACCTTGCTCAATTAAATTGAATACATGCTGAAGGAATTGTCTTTTCTGCCAGGCCCGAATAATGCGAGATTTTAGTTGTACTTGTGAAAAGGGTTTTATCAGAAAGTCATCTGGTCGCCGCTCAATACTACCTAGTACTACAGGCCGCGCGCTATCAGCGCTGATAAGAATGAAAACTGATGTGGGGCTAATAAGCCTGCGGGTACGTAATTCTTCGATAAGTTCATAGCCATTTTTATTCTCTGCTCCCAAGTGTAAGTCACAGATAACAATATCAAACCTATGCTTTTTGCACAGGGATACAGCTTGTTCAGCGGAAGATTTAGTGACTACATCGGATGCGCCCATCGAATGCATTAACCCTTTCAAAAGTAGTAGGAAAGGCCGTTGATCTTCAACAATCAATACTTGTTTGTTGCTAAATTGCATTTCAAATCCGTGAATGAGCGCAGCATTTTACCTCTAACAAGTATATCTAACTTTTAAAAATAAGCTTAAG
Organism: Alteromonas alvinellae; assembly: GCF_902705805.1. Taxonomy (NCBI): domain Bacteria; kingdom Pseudomonadati; phylum Pseudomonadota; class Gammaproteobacteria; order Alteromonadales; family Alteromonadaceae; genus Alteromonas; species Alteromonas alvinellae. The sequence goes on from NZ_CACSIH010000187.1 coordinate 32,625, forward strand.
AAAAACATTATCTTGCCGAAAACATGCGTATAAATATAAAACGTTTAGTATGAATGTCGGCAGATATAACTTCAGCGAATGAACAAACAACAATCGACCCCAGTATTTACTGGGAGCGAAGTGGTGTACTTGCGCGTGCCTCGTCTGAGGGGGCTCTGTTCTCTTTATATCTTGCAATGCAGCAGCACAGTGTTGCAGAGCCTTTCGAAATTGAAGTAGCAATATCCTCTAAGGACGATGCTCGGAGCATGGATGCACAGCTCGCTTCGCTTAACCATTACAGGCGGCCATCATTATCGGCTAATGAAAGCGCGTGGGAGAATATGCAGGTATATTCAAGCATAGCATCTAAAGATTTCGAGAACGCGCGACTGTTCCTTCATATGAAACCATTACCACTCGCGCAAACTGATGACGCAAAACGGTTACCTGATGACGTCGTACAAAACTGTAGTTTATCTGCCCAGAAGCGACTCAAAAAACAGTATGGTAATACTCTAAAAGAAGATAACACGATACTTTACGATATTCTCTCGGCACAAGGCGAAAGCCGAGCTACGAACGAGAGCAATAACTAACAGGCTCAAGCCGGTTGGTCGTCTTTTGAGAATATTGCCTAAATTAGCGGAGCGTACCTAGAACAATCAGAATAGCCCGCTTCCGTATCCGGCCTAGTTTTTAGCGCTTTTTTTTGTTATATTCCGCGCCGCATTTTTGCACTGGTCTTACGCTCCAATCAGCAAAGGTTAAAATATGTCTAAATATATTGTATGCGCAATGTATAAATTTGTTGCGCTTGAAAACTTCAAAGAAATTCGCCAACCGCTTCTAGAAACCATGGAAGCTAATGGCATCAAAGGTACACTTCTTCTTGCCCACGAAGGTATTAACGGTACAGTTTCTGGTACCCGCGAAGGTATCGACGCGTTACTCGCTTATCTTAATAGCGACGAGCGCATTAACCCAATTTCTTACAAAGAGTCACTTCACGATGAACAGCCGTTCTATCGCACCAAGGTAAAACTCAAAAAAGAAATTGTGACCATGGGCGTTGAGGGTATTGACCCTCGCAAAACCGTAGGCACGTACGTAAAACCTAAAGACTGGAATGCACTTATTAGCGACCCAGATGTTACTGTTATTGACACGCGGAACGGTTATGAAATTGAAATTGGTACGTTCAAACACGCTATAGACCCTAAAACCGAAACGTTTCGTGAGTTTCCTGAATACGTAGCGAAAGAGCTCGACCCGTCAAAAAATAAAAAAGTGGCTATGTTCTGCACCGGTGGTATTCGCTGTGAAAAATCGACGGCTTACTTGAAAGAGCAGGGATTTGACGAGGTTTATCACTTAGAAGGCGGTATTCTACAGTACCTTGAAGATGTACCGAAAGAAGAGTCGTTGTGGGAAGGCGATTGCTTTGTATTTGATAATCGCGTTGCAGTTAACCACGACTTAGAGAAAAGCCATTATGAGCAGTGCTACGCGTGCAGACTTCCAATTACTGAAGAAGACAAGCAGAGTGATAAGTATGAGCCGGGTGTAAGCTGCCCACACTGCTTTGGTACCCATACCGACGATCAAATTGCTCGCTTTAGAGAACGTGAAAAACAGGTTCAGCTGGCAAAAGAGCGTCAACAAGAACACGTAGGAACGGAAGCACGTTTGACCATGGAACAAAAGCGTCAGGAAAAAGCAGAAGCTCAACGTTTACGCGCGCTTAAAGCAAAAGAAAATCAGGCGTAGACAGCTAGAAAGAAGGGCGTTACACTCGTGCATATTGCAGTTGAAATAAGGAATGCGAGTGAGCACTCAACTTTCAGAATCTAAAATTGAAGAAATTAGAAAGGACTTCAGCTTTTTCGATCGTGATGGCAACGGCCAAATCGATTTGCCGGAGTTCATCGAGCTTCTAACCGTTATTTCACCAAAAACGAAAGCTAGCCACGTACAAGAAGGCTTTAAGCTTATCGATAGTAACGACGACGGTTACATCGACTTTGAAGAGTTTTTGGAGTGGTGGCAAGAAGGATGGTGGGAATACTAAGTTTAAACTTAGTAACACTTATCGTCGACTGAGGCTTTTCGACACGCTAGGCTAAGCGTGAAAACGAGGGCTAGGACACGTAAAAAACAATTAAAAACGAGTGCTTTTAAGCACTCGTTTTTTTATGTGTTGAGCTTGGTCATTCGTGTTGGGAGTGAGATATAGCTTCCTTTGAATAGCCTTCAATGTCGGCTTCGAGCGTAAAGCGGATATTGAAGGTTACTAACGCGCTTGTCCATTGTAGACAAGGGGCGAACGTTCTACGCCAAAAGCAGCGACAGCGTTAGCTGTCCGACTGACTTTATTTGTTGGCCTCGAATTGCTCCAATGCCTCCGCTGCAGGCCTGAAGTAGGCGTTTATATCAGATTACAATTGATAACCATTTAATCTTCCCCTCAAATAACTGCCTTTTTTCTTTTAAACGGAGTCAAGCTTTCAGAGAGTTAATTGTTTTAATATTTTCACTTCGTTACGATGTATAGGGCGGTATAGAGTATGTACCCACAGCATGTGCTACCAAATCACTCACCCCCTCAGAGTACAGAGAAACCTCCCCAACCACGAGAGTACGGCCGACTTTATATTTATTTGGTACGACAAGCTCTTCTGCGTAGCAGCCGTTCTGAGAAAGCCCCATCTGAGGGACAATACAAGCCTCGTCTCCAAGGCGTAAATGATTTACCTCTTCCCCGACTTCAATGACTATCCCAGATGCTTCATATCCGATTCGCGAAGGGAAGTCAGCCTTTTCTATATAGCTGCCTCGCCTAAACATGGCATCAGCACGATTGAGCCCAACAACTTTGACCGCAATACGTACATCAGTGGCCTGCAAACTTGGACTCGCGAGCGAGTCAATAGTTAATAACTCGGGGCCACCTAATTCATGGAAACGAACAGTTCGAATTAGTTTTCTTGGGCTCATATGCATCCTCAACAATGACTTTTTAAGAAATTACATCAATAACGACTTTACCCATGGATCCCAACTCTACGGCATTATGTGCATCCATTGCCGTGTCTAGGGAAAAGCGTAACGGATCGAGTAGTGGCTTAATTTGTCCAGCTTCAACAAGAGCCGTAATTTGCCGCAGAATGTCACCATGATGTTTGCGCCCCTCTCCGCTGAGCTGTGGGTGTAACACAAAAATCGCTGACAATGTTGCAGAGCGTAATGACGACGGTGCCAGGTTATGTGAGCCGAATGCAGCACAGCTTAAAATATGTCCATAATGTGCAATGATACCCAATGAGGCATCGAGTACAGAACCACCGACAGTGTCGTAAATGATCTCGAATCCTTTGTCTTGGGTGTATGCGTCCACGTAGTCAGCAGGGCTTGCAGTGTGATAATCAATCGGCGTGGCACCAAGCGCCTCGAGCAGTTCTTGTTTTCTAGTCGATGCAGTGGCATAAACGTCCGCACCTAAGGCCTTAGCAATTTGCACAGCTACATGCCCAACTCCGCCAGCTCCACCTTGGATAAGGACTTTCTGGTCCGCTTTAACATTCGCCTTGTCAACCAAACCTTCCCAAGCGGTAAGTGCAACCAGAGGTAAAGCCGCAGCTTCACGCATGGACAAATTTTTCGGTTTGAGAGCAAGCAATTCAGCATCTACGTTGGCATATTCAGCCAATGATCCTTGCAATCCTCGCACCCCGCCAGTCAGACCATAAACTGCATCGCCTACTGCAAAGTCGGTGACGCCGTCGCCGATAGCAACAATTTCTCCAGCTAAATCGGTGCCTAGTACTGCGGGTAATTCCGGCATGGCATAAGGAGCGATACCTTGGCGGATCTTGTAATCAATAGGATTGACTCCACTTGCAAATATTTTTACTTGCACCTGACCTGCTGATGGAGAGGGTAAGTTAATCAGGGCATCCCGGAATACTGTACCCTCTTCATAGCTATCTAATACCAAAGCACGCATTTGTCTGTTTAACGCTGTCATCAATAACCTCACATACTGAATATTCAGCGGGTGGTTAAATCACCCGCTGGTTAATAGATCTTTTATTAAACGAATTAAAATTCTTGAACAGTTGGGCGCAGAACAATCTCGTTGATATCCACATCCGCAGGCTGCTCAATTGCGTATGCGATAGCACGAGCAACAGATTCAGATGGAATTTCATTTTGCTGATAAAAATCTTTTACAAAGGCTGCACCCTGAGTATCTGAACTTCCATGTTTTAATTCAGATTCGACTGCACCTGGTGAAATGATTGTTGAACGAATTTTACCCCCAACTTCATGGCGTAAGCCTTCGGCAATAGCGCGAACAGCGAATTTGGTTCCGCTATAAACCGTGCCGCCGGGACTGAATACTTTGACACCCGCTACGGATGAAATATTGATAAAGTGGCCTGTTCCCTGAGCCTGAAAAATCGGAAGCGCTGCGGCTACTCCATACAGTAGACCTTTAACGTTGATGTCAATCATGCGATCCCACTCGTCAACTCGAGTCTCAGCTAACGGTGCAATCGCCATTAACCCTGCATTATTGATAACCACATCAACTTTACCGAAGCGCTCTTGTGCAAGATTTACAAGGGCCTTCACTTCGTCCTGGCTAGTCACATCTGTCGCTTGAACCGCAACTTTTCCACCCGCTGTGCGTATGTCAGCAGCAATAGCTTCAAGCTTGTCGATGCGTCGGGCACCCAAAACAACAGATGCGCCAAGGCTGGCTAAATGTCTTGCCGTGGTCTCGCCTAAACCGCTGCTACCACCAGTGATAACAACGACTTTACCGCTGATGTTGTTTGCTAAAACACTGCTCATAGTTAATATCCTCAAATCAGTTGAATGAATGACTCTGTCTAAATAACGAGCAAATTATCCCTTACCGTCAAAAATCAATAAATGGAAACGTTTTAATTTCACAATTCCATAATTTGGAATAATATTAGTGTGTTCATATCAAACCTGAATGTGACTGTGATGCTTAACAGATTGGAAATGCTCCGGATATTTTGTACTGCTGCTGAGTCTCGCAGCTTTAAAGAAGCGGCTAACCGTCTGGGAATTTCTCCTCAGGCAGTGACACGAGCAGTGAAGGAGTTAGAGCGATTGCAAGGGGAGCTTTTATTTCATCGAAATACTCGACACATACAAGTGACCCTAGTTGGAGAAAAATTTGCTGTGATAGCAAAAGAACGCCTGCGTGCTGTAGATGAATTGTTTCAAACAAGCGCCCCTAACTCGGGTAATGAATTACAAGGGCGGGTTCGTATCGCAGCGCCTGTTGGTTTTGGTCATAAATGCTTAATGCCAGCATTACTGGAACTTTCGACAATACATCCTCAACTGGATATAGACCTGACACTCAGTGACGAGCGCGTGGATGTAGTTGACGAAAAAATAGATATTGGGATTCGTATCGGCTTCATGAGGGATAGTCGATTTATTGCCCGCCAGCTCACCAAAATTAATATGTATGTCGTGGCTTCGCCTGAGTTAATAAATAGAGTGGGAAGGCCTGCGTCTATTGAAGAACTAAACCACTTGCCCGTTACAGGGTTAGTAGATCGCAATACGGGAAAGCTTTGGCCATGGGTTTTTTCCATGGACAGACAGTGGACGCCATCTATAACACGTTTTCGAAGTGCCGACACCGAAGCTGAATTAATGGCTATACAAAATGGACTAGGTTTTGCTCAAATTCCTGACTTTTTAGTGCAAGACTTATTACGCCAAGAGAAACTTGTGAGAGTGTTAGAAGAGGTGGAGCCGGTGCCTTGGGATTTATATATTTATCGCCCTCAACGTGGTCCAGTACCACAACGTATTCGATTGGTTTTTGATCACTTGGTGTCAAGATTGAGTGTCCGCTAATGTTTAGATTATCAGTTATCTGCCTCCCAT
>NZ_CACSIH010000188.1:0-4991 GCF_902705805.1 Alteromonas alvinellae
GAAAATAGAGGTCGATTTAATGACGCTTACCTCTGAATTGAGGCGTAGCCTGCATATCTCCTTGTCTACCATTCAGATTTATTGATAAATCTAATGCTGTGTTGGGAACGTGTGTGTTTATTTCGAAATTACCCGGGCCGTCGTTTGGTTCAGGGTCAATCTCGACCACTTTTTGCGGTGGCGTTTTGATGACCTGTTCAATTGGTGCTATGGGCTTTTTGGTAATAGTTCGTTCATCTTCAGGCTGGTAGATGATAGGTTCAAAAAACACAGGCGGTGCCTCGTTTATGTTTACCTTATCTTGCTTAATTAGCTCTGCCATTAAGACGAAAAGCCCACCCGTTACCACACCACCTGCAAGAGCAATAGTGGCGACATTAATAGCGCGTTTGTAAAAAGGCGCTTTTGCAAAAGGTAGCACACTGTGTTGTGCCAGAACCTGTGGATTAGCGCTTGGTAAAATGGTTGCTTGCATAATGTTCCCCCTTTTTTTCACTAAACGGAGGAACTTAAGAAAAGGGGTGAAAATATTTTACGTTTTTAGTTCACCCTATTGCTCGAGGAAAGTTTGAACAATCATCGTTTTATTACAATTGCCCTTGCAGGATCTATAGCAAGCCAACCCGACATCTAATCATTTTTTTCATCTTGGCGCTTATTTAGCTTCGCTGCCGCCATAAAACCGATAATAAATATGGCGAAGATAACAACGCCTACCCAAATCAATACGTTAAACAGAAAGTCCATGTCATTCCCTAATCACATTTGTGTGAGTTAACCTTACCATTTATTTGATTAAGTAAATTAAATAGATCATCAAGTTTACCGATTTAGTTATTTAATGAGTGCGTCTGCAGCTGGTATTTCTGTTTCATCTCCGCTTTCTAGTCGAGAGACCTCGCTTTCTTTTAATGCTAACTGCGCACTAGAAACCTTTTTAATCATTAACCAGGTGACTAACGCTAAAGGAATTGAAATAACTTCTGAGGCCTGTGAGACCAAATTCACATTCATAATTTCAGAAATTTCTTCTGCCCGTCTGGACATTCGAAATACCGCCTGTCCCACTATGCTGTTCGCAATCCAGAAAAACCACCAGATACCTAATACTGAGCTTACTTTTTCTATTGGCCAATTAGTGGGGTTTTGGCTTGCCTGCCAGATTTCTTTCATCGCTTGATAAGGCTTCCAAAGCGATACTATTGGAATGAAGTAAAAGCCAATCGACCAGCCTGGCGAAAACGCCATATCTTTTGCACCTAACTGACGCGCATTTTGGTTTGATTGGTATATCCATTTTAAGATCAAAATACCAGAAATGATAAACACTGCTAGATAAGAAAATGCAATAACCTGCTGCCTTTTGTCATTAGCCTCAGCTACCGCCATTTCTTGGCTAAAGTAAACGCCGTTCTGAAAGTCTGTTAAAAGTTGGTACTCCATTAAGTTCGAGCCGATAGCAACAAATGCCAGAACCACTTGCACCACGAGCAAGTACTTAATCCACGCCATAATGTTTCTAGGGTCTTTAAATTCTTCTTTTTTATCTGACATTTCTATTTACTGCCTTGCGTCTTTACCAATTTACCAAGCTTATTTATCTACTTTTATCGAGGCTATTGTTTATGCCTATTATTCAATATCTACTTTTATCTCTACCAAATTTCGCTTACTTGCTACCTAGTTTTTAATTAGGCTTTTTACCTAAGCGAATTCTCTAACAATTCTTGTAATGGCTTTGGCAAAACATTACGTGCTTTGTGTGTAATGTTAGCCTCATTTTTTTGCCACCATATTCCTACATAAACGACGCCTAAACCAATAGCCATTAACGCAACAGGGAAAAACCAACTGTCCTTAAACACATTTGAAGCTAAATGACCTAGATAGAAGCAACTACCTATCGCACCAAATATCACAAATACTTTTCGAACCAATAATGCGCCTAGCCCAACCATGACAAGGTTAATACAAAAATAGAAAAACTTGGAAAGTTCACTGTCCGAGTTTTGGCTGGTAAGCCCACCCCAAAACGCAATAACGCCGAATAAATATAACCAAAATGCGTAGTCGGCAGTGCGCCTTGACCGTAAATCAACCCAAAATGCCAATGCGGTCATGAGTATGCCAAAGTACATAGATACTTTTGCGCGAAATTCCCACGTGTAGGAATTCCACATATCGTCTTGGTCGATGAGAAGCATGACAGCATCCATACTGATATACCATAGCGTTACCGCAATGGGCATTATCAAGAACGGGTATCTATAGCGCCAAGCTATTATTAAGCCAGTCACCAAGGTGCCAAGCTCCATGTACAGCCACAGCCATTTAATACGCGTATGGAACTGACGGTAGACCGTATTATCATCAGGCCAAAGCCCAAGCCACTGTTGGAATCCATAAATAGCAAGTGGCGTTAAGCACACAACAAAAGTTGCGCAAATACCGGCCGGAATAATAAGTTTTTTATTTACTAAAGAGTTAGCAAGCTTTAACCCTACGCCAGCGTAGAGCAATGATATGAAGATGATCCCTAGGCCCCCAAACTGTTCCCACCCCAAATTCATAAACAAAGTCATGGCGCCAATAGCGATAAGGCCGCCCAGATAGTAAAGAATATGAGTAAAGGTGAAAGCGGGAAAATGCTGGCTTTCTGCCTCAAAGAATTTGTAGAGATCAGCGCCCTGCTGTTCAGAGATGATATTCTTCGCGACTGCTTTTTGAATACTTGTTTTGGATACTTCCATGTACTTCTCTGAATTAGCTTGTAGAAATAAGAACATTTACTTTACTGGGTTATAAGTAAAAAGCCAGCCTAGAGAAGTTACTGAGTATTACTCGTCTCTTTTTCGTAAGCCTTCTCAGATTTGTTCCACATTAAGTGACCAAAAGCGATACCTGCAATGGGGAAGATGATTAAAGCGATAATTGGCCGTACCCAAATATTCTGTGATGGTTCGATTAACTCCATTAATACAGACCAGAGGATAGCCGTTATGACGCCCCACCCTAAAACACCGTTGACTAAGACGAAATGCTGCTTTCCTTTTTCTCGCTTTTTTACCCACTTTTCCATATTCATTGAGATGTCCTTTTGTAAAATTAAGAAACCAGCGCAATACAGACCAAAACAACGGCTAAGCTAACAAAACCAACAACGAAAGTTGTTCCTTCGTCTCTACCCGCTCGCGGATATTTGCCAAAGGATAAAAACTTAAGCACCACATGACCTGTACCTTTTAAAACGAATTCTATAATAGTGTCTACGACTATCCACTTGAGAATACGAAGTATAAAGCGGCCCAGCGGTTCTAAAACGTCTTCCATAACTTTAATGCTCTTTGTTTCTTTTACTAAACGGTGCTTTTATAAAACAGTGGCTGTCTTTTTATTTCTTTTTATTTCGTCGCTAACGACACCCTTTCCTCAGTATTCTCGTTCTTCTAACGGCGGGACTATAAGCTAATTTCACCGATAAGAATCAAGGCCCACATAGCCAACACAGCGGCAAAATTGATGGTAAACACCATACCACGCAATCTGATATTGTCGGTAAATATTTGAACAATGCTGTGCAACACTCTGCCTATTACAAATACCCAAGCCAAGTAGATTTGCACACTGTCTATTGGCTCACCCGTTGCGATAAGCAATACAATGGCAATGTAAAAAAATAGTGGCCACTCAAATTGATTGCTTAGGTTCGCGCTGATTTTAGGCTGAATATTGCTGAAAGGGTTTGAACCATCTTTGCTCTGCCCCACACCCCATATAACCGGTGCGCGAGCTACAGTGAGAAATGCGTAAAGTACAGTGCAAAGAAGTACATGCGTAAATAGTGGAAGTATTAAACTGGACATATTAATGAACTACACGTTCACCTCATACTTCAAATCAAGGGCTTCATCACCTGTCATTCCACGGAAACCCCACTGATACTTTTCTTGTTCTTTAATCGTAATCTCGATATCTACAGGTGAAATTCCTAACTCTAGCTCAATTTGTTTAAACAACGCTTTTATAAGTGACTTTTGCGTGTGTATTTCTCGCCCTTTCATCATGTTTATTTCGATAACTGTGTATGCCTCGGTTCTACCTTCAGGGTAAAAGAAGTCGTCTTTTGACAGCGGCACAAAGCGATGCGCTCTTTTATTTTCCGGTAAGCCTAAGAGTGATTGCATACAAGAATGAATAACATCTGAAAGCTTGCGTTTTATTGGGTTTAATTGATTGTCTATGCCATTGATTACGATCACTTTGCCGTCCTTTGCATTGTTTGAATTGGTAAAATCTGAGTTTCAAAGCTTCGATAGCTCGTTAACGATAGTTGAAAATAGCATAGTTAACCTTGCCTTGGGCTCTATAAAATCATGAATATTGAGTAGATAAGCAACCATAGAATTTGGCAGCCGTAACTAAGGCGTTGATAAAGTCCTGGAACAGTTTTTCGTTCAAGAGACTTTGCTAGTTTATAAGAAAAGTAAACGCAGCCAACAACGCTTAATGCAGACAGAAGCCTTAGCGACCAAGAGTAGTAACTAGAGAAAGTAACAATCACCGGCGCTACGATAAACGAAACTAACATTATTAGCCCTGACCACGTATGGATTTTGCAACTTTTCGAAGGGGTTGTTGTATATGGATCGGCGTCCATTGGGAAGTAGCCACAAACCCAAGTACAGATGCCATGTGTTATTACCATTGCACCGATAACTATAGTTGGCATATGACCTGAATGTGAGTTAATAAGGTAATACCCAAACAGAGCGAATAATAAGCCCAATGGGTAATTATTGATTGCAGGAGAGAGTTTTTGTGTTGGGCTACCAAATGCGCCAAGTTCACTACAAAACTGCTTAGAATGGCTATAATTTGGATAGAATCGAGAAGCGATATAAATACCTAATACTATCCAAATTGACGCTGCTATCCCTGTAAACGATAAAAAGCTATCCAAATGAGCCTGTAACAGATTCTGTGTAACTGCC
>NZ_CACSIH010000189.1:0-443 GCF_902705805.1 Alteromonas alvinellae
TCAGGCGACAACTACCTTGAAAAACGCCGTATTTAAATCCTAGATCATCCATGATCGCTTCCGCAGCTTTTACCTGCATAAAGTATTTGGTTGCAGAACTGGAGTTTAATTCATTGTTTTCTTTTAAAAACTCAACGTTTCTCATTGCGTCCATACGGGAGGATTCGGCATAAACAGCATTTTCAATAAAATCATATTCGCAGTCTACACATTCACTTAAATCAATATTGATACGCATTGAACATTGAGTATTAGTGCAATACATCCCAGGAGCAATAGCATGTAAATGTTCTTTACCGTTGGTCAACCGATCTATCCAGTAGTCAACCGATAGCTTGCGTTTGCTTACTCCATCTTCAAAATAACTTTCACCTTCGCGACTAATCTCAGCCGCTGCTGCTTGACCTTTACCTTGCGTATTTCGGTGAATCCGATCGGTCGTT
>NZ_CACSIH010000190.1:0-941 GCF_902705805.1 Alteromonas alvinellae
GCGTTAGCTTCGCTACGCACGTCTTAAAGACACACACAGCTAGTAGACAGCGTTTACGGTGTGGACTACCAGGGTATCTAATCCTGTTCGCTACCCACACTTTCGCACATGAGCGTCAGTCTTTGGCCAGGGAGTCGCCTTCGCCACTGATGTTCCTCCAGATATCTACGCATTTCACCGCTACACCTGGAATTCCACTCCCCTCTCCAAGACTCTAGTCTGCCAGTTCTAAATGACCATCCCAGGTTGAGCCCGGGGCTTTCACATCTAGCTTAACAAACCGCCTGCGTGCGCTTTACGCCCAGTAATTCCGATTAACGCTCGCACCCTCCGTATTACCGCGGCTGCTGGCACGGAGTTAGCCGGTGCTTCTTCTGTTGTTAACGTCACGGCTAGCAGGTATTAACTACTAACTTTTCCTCACAACTGAAAGTGCTTTACAACCCGAAGGCCTTCTTCACACACGCGGCATGGCTGCATCAGGGTTTCCCCCATTGTGCAATATTCCCCACTGCTGCCTCCCGTAGGAGTCTGGGCCGTGTCTCAGTCCCAGTGTGGCTGATCTTCCTCTCAGAACAGCTAGAGATCGTCGCCTTGGTAAGCCGTTACCTTACCAACTAGCTAATCTCACTTGGGCCTCTCTTTGCGCCGGAGCCGAAGCCCCGTTTGGTCCGAAGACATTATGCGGTATTAGCAGTCGTTTCCAACTGTTATCCCCCTCGCAAAGGCAAGTTCCCAAGCATTACTCACCCGTCCGCCACTCGTCATCTTCTAGCAAGCTAGAAATGTTACCGTTCGACTTGCATGTGTTAGGCCTGCCGCCAGCGTTCAATCTGAGCCATGATCAAACTCTTCAATTAAATATATCGAAATATGAATCGTCGTTGTGACACTCTTAACGAGTGCCCACACAGATTGTCTTGTCTAAATTTTTAAAGAAC
>NZ_CACSIH010000191.1:0-270 GCF_902705805.1 Alteromonas alvinellae
CTGCTCTTACCGTTGCGACTGTTTGATGACGTGGACTTTTGATGTTTCTCGTAGCCAAGATGCTCATCCATTTCTGCGTTCAAAGCCGCTTCAACGGTGATTTTCTTCAACATCTGACTAAATTCGTTAAAGTCCTCAGGAGTTTTAATTCCCTTGGCCGCTTCCTTTGCGAAAGCTTCAAGCTCTTTCTTATTCATGTTCATCTGCCTATCCTTAACTCTCTATAGAGTAAATTGAGATAGGCAGTTACACAAAATTAGTTACAGTCTC
>NZ_CACSIH010000192.1:0-1358 GCF_902705805.1 Alteromonas alvinellae
ACCGGTGCCGCATTCAGTCTTTTTGCGAATGGTGGAGGCTGGCAGCGCTACTTTTTTATCGGAATCGCGGTAGTGGTCTCGATTTTTCTGATCAAGCTGATCCTTGAAAATCGTCATAAAGGAGAAGCCATCGCTTACAGTCTTATCCTCGGTGGCGCCATGGGTAACCTGATTGACCGGGTCTTTCGCGGCTATGTTGTGGATTCCTTTGATTTCTATTGGCGAGACTGGCATTGGCCGGCCTTCAACCTGGCTGATATTGCAATTGTCCTCGGTGCCTTACTTTTCGTTTCCAGCAGCTTGTTGGGTAAAAAAGCAAACACCAATGCCGAGTCGGATGGATCTGACTGACACCTACGCCTATACAACACCATGACCGAACTTCCCGACAACATCCTTCACCTGCCGCAATACCAAGTACTGGGCTGCAAATCAACCGACGACGAAATGCACTTCCAGGTGGACGTGCCCGATCCCATCGCCTGCGAGGAATGCGGCGTGCAGGGTGAGTTCGTACGGTTCGGCAAGCGTGACGTTCCCTATCGTGATCTGCCCATCCACGGCAAGCGGGTCACTCTCTGGGTGGTCCGCCGCCGATACACCTGCCGGGCCTGCAAGACAACATTCAGGCCCCAGCTACCGGAGATGGTGGACGGATTCCGTATGACACTGCGGCTGCATGAGTACGTGGAGAAGGAATCCTTCAACCACCCCTACACCTTTGTGGCGGCACAGACCGGCCTGGACGAGAAGACGGTGCGCGACATCTTCAACGCCCGCGCCGAGTTCCTGGGGCGCTGGCACCGCTTCGAGACGCCCCGCATCCTGGGCATTGACGAGCTATACCTGAACAAGCGCTACCGCTGCATTCTGACCAACATTGAGGAGCGAACCCTGCTCGACCTGCTGGCCACCCGCCGCCAGGACGTGGTGACCAACTACCTGATGAAGCTGAAAGACCGGCAGAAGGTCGAGATCGTCAGCATGGACATGTGGAACCCCTACCGGGCAGCGGTCAAGGCTGTGCTGCCCCAGGCCCGTATCGTGGTCGATAAGTTCCATGTGGTGCGCATGGCCAACGATGCCCTAGAGAGAGTGCGCAAGGGCCTCAGAAAGGAGCTGAAACCGTCCCAGAGTCGGACTCTCAAGGGAGACCGGAAAATCCTGCTGAAACGCGCTCACGAAGTCTCAGACCGGGAGCGCCTCATTATGGAGACCTGGACAGGCGCGTTCCCGCAACTGCTGGCCGCCTACGAGCACAAGGAGCGCTTCTACGGCATCTGGGACGCCACCACACGGCTCCAGGCAGAAGCCGCCCTGGACGAGTGGATAGCCACCATCCCGAAGGGCCAAAAGGA
>NZ_CACSIH010000193.1:0-235 GCF_902705805.1 Alteromonas alvinellae
GGACAGCCCTACCCTACTGACTATTCCTGACATATCAGGTGACGATACACCAGAACTTGCCGCCGCGGGATTAAACACCAACACCAACCGCTATCAGCTACAAATTAAAGATGGCAGTGACCGCAACAATACCTTAAACAATATTACCTGGCCCAACCGCTGGAGTAACGTGAGCTTCCATGTGTTTGACGATATGGATGGTGATGGTTTAGCCGATGTGGTATTGCAAGGCCTG
>NZ_CACSIH010000194.1:0-23131 GCF_902705805.1 Alteromonas alvinellae
CGGCGCAGCCGCAGGGGCACGCGGATTTTCAATGCAAATAACACCTTAAAACACTTGAAATATATAAACTTTTATTTTTTTGCCAATTCTTTACAAAAACAGTTCTTTTCTGTTTTACTGGCGCTATGGCAAAACAGACTGAAAGACACGACATAAACGACGAGCTGTATATCTTTAAACAAGATAACAGTGAGCGCTGGTATGCGCGATTTATACTAACCAATCACAAAAAATGGCTCTGTAAATCAACTAAGAAGAAAGATAAAGACGAAGCTATCGCCATGGCACATCGAATCTTCTTAGACCACCAAATTAGACACGAAAATAACACACTAGTCCAAAGTAAGCGATTCAAAGACGTAGCTGACCGCGTCATCGAAAAGCTTGAAGAGCAACTAGAACACGGGGGCGGTAAACGCACCTATAAAGACTATATTCGAGCTTTAGAAAACTACCACATACCTTACTTTTCACGGACATTTATTACTTCAATTGACCAAGAAGAAATATCTAAATTTGATGAGTGGCGTAAAGGGCGGATGAAGAAGTCTCCAGCCTCCTCTACATTATTAACTCACAATGCTGCTCTTCAGCTCGTTTTTAAAGAAGCTATTGAGCAAAAATGGATGATCGCCGCTCAAGTACCTGTTCTTTCATCTAAAGGTGAAGCAGGCAAACGCCGCTCTGCATTTTCGGAAGAGGAATACGAAGCTGTATTGGACGCAATACTAGAAAGAGAATTTAATGCCCATAGTGAAAAAACTCGTCAGATCTGTGAGTTACTTTATGATTATTGTGAAATAACAATAAATACTGGTATTAGGCACGGAACGGAAATGGACGCCTTAACGTGGAAGGACATCGAAATAAAAACGCAAGGGTCTAAAGCTCAATTCTTCATTCACATCACCAAAGGTAAAACAACAAAATATACAGGCCCTCGTAAAGTAGTTTGTAAACGTGATGTGATTGGTGCTTTAACTAGACTCAGAGAACGTTTTCCACTGCGTACACCTAACCAAAAACTATTTTTGCTAGCAAATGGTGAACCCACAAAGCAATTAGGTAAGGCATTTGAGAAAGCTCTCCAAAGTTCGGGATTAAAAGAGTCACCCAGAGGACCGCGAACGCTATACTCTCTTCGACATACCTACATTACGTGGCAGCTTCTCAACGGAACCAGCATGGACGTAATTGCGCGCCAATGTGGAACCAGTACAGCAATGATCGAGCAGCACTATAGTCACGTAAAGCCGGAAATGTTTGCCGATGCTTTGTCTGGAGTAACATTTGACAAAGAAGAGCCCAAAGCATTGTCTAAGAAAACATTGAACAGACGTGCAAAGACCGCAGAGCGCGACGAAAAACGCTTTAAAGAATGGGCTGAGGAGTTGAGAAAGCGTGGGTGTATTTAGTGCAAAATATAGTGAGATAATATTATTAATAAGTTCCGCCTAACGATGAAGTGAAAAAAAAACTGAGATAAAAACCGATTGCCGGTCGGTACTCTCTATGTATAATACCTATCGTTAATCGGTTTTTTAAAAGGGTGCGGCGAATATGAATCTTGGTGAACTTGAAAAGCTAGTTCTACATTATTTATGGAAGCACAAAGATGTTGATGTAAAGCAACTTTATTCGCATTTCATAAATGTGAGGGGAGGAAGCTTAAATACCTACCAGAGTACACTTGATCGCCTTTTCAAAAAGGGACTTCTAGCCAGAAAAAAAGAGGGGCATGCATATATCTATAACACAAAAGTCGAGAGATACGAGTTGATCGGACAGCTTATAAAGTCAGTTGCTAGTGACTTTATTGCTGGCGACGATAGCAGCCTTATCGCAGCTTTTTCTTCCATCTCAAGTGAATTTAGTGTCGACCAACTAACTAAACTAGAGCAACTTATAGAAGAGCAAAAAAAGCTCAAGTCAGTGAACAAGGATTAAGTAAAATAATGACAATATTCTTCAACCTGCTAGCAATTTTTACTATTGCATTCGCAATAACTAATTTGGTTGTGTCTATTGGCGTATCTTTACTAGGACAAAAGTTAACATCTGTTCAGTTAAAACCAAGGAAAGCTCTGCTTTGGTTTTGTGTTTCAATGCCATGGATAATGAGCATTTTAGTCTGTCTTTACTTACTTGATATATATGTCTACTCAAGCATATTTGAAACTAAACAATATGCTCATTGGCATCATATATCAGATTTCAACTGGTTTAGTTGGCATGCAGTTACAATAATACTCCTGCTCTCTTACATGATGTTTGTATTGACTTCAAAGACGAGACAGCTATGGCTTCATAGACAGGAGGTGAGCTTGCTAACTTGCCTCTCAAAAAACTTAAGCCGGGGGGTATATGAAGTTGAGATACCTAAATTTGCAGCGTTTACCTCTGGAATACGGAGCAAGAAATGCTTCATAACTACAGGGCTTTTGAATGAGGTTACTCCCGAAGAACTTGATGTCATTTTAAAGCACGAAAGAGCGCATGTTGTAAATAATGATCCCCTGAAAAAGTGGCTGTTTAGTATTTTGGTCTCGTTTTATTTCGCACCAATAGCAAGATTACTAACTCTACAGATGGTGTTGGCTATGGAACAAGATGCAGACAATGCTGTATTAGAAGAAGGAATTGACCGGATATTTGTTGCAAGCACTTTAGTTAAAGTTGCAAAGCTGAATGCGCAAGAGCACATACTTAAGTCAAGCGCTTTAGTTGTAAATTTCGGCGCAGATGTTCTTGAGCAACGCATCTATTTCCTCTTGGGTAGGTTGCAGTTGTCACCTATCAATAAGACTGTAGCGTTCTCTTTTGCCATTGCATTATTTTTTCTATGTATGACTTCTTTAGACGGTGTTCATCATCTTATTGAAACGGTGTTTAGCCATTAAAATTAATTCTGAAAACCGACCGGTGAACGGTTTTTATTTTCAAACCTAGTCGAAGGCTTTTAAAAAGCTTTCATAAGGAATTTATTTATGTTTTTTGGAAAAAAATTAAGCAAAAAACCGATCATCAATCGGTTTTTTGTGAGTGGTATGCTTATAAGCATGTCCATCAGTGGGATGTCTGTTGGTGTTAATGCACAAGAAATACTCACATTGAATGATGCAATTAGTCTATCTCTGCAACAACATCCTGAATTACATGTATTCACACATAAATCAGAGGCTGCAAAAGCTCTTATTACTCAAGCTGAGGTTGGCACGCCTAAAGTAGTTAATGCGCAACTCGAGGATTTCTTGGGCTCTGGCAACAACTCAGGGGTATCTGGATTGCAAGCAACATTGAGCATTTCATGGTTACTTGAAAATGACATTATCGAGTCTAGGGTCAATCTGGCTTCATCGAAAGCTGATGCAACTACAATTGATCAAGAGGTTAGAGCCGTTGATATCGCAGCAAATACAGCACGATTGTATATAACCTTATTGGCTCAAAAAGAGAACTTAAAGTTAGCGAAGATTGCAGAAGACCAAGCGAAAGATCTCTTGGACAATGTAGAAGGTCGTGTAAAAGCAGCAAGAGCTAACGCTATCGATGAACTCCGCGCTCGCGCTTCGCTATCTTTGTACGAGCTAGAAGTAGAAGATCTTGTTCATGAGATTGCAGCAACAAAATCTGCATTAGCGGCGCAGTGGAAGGGCACTACAAACTTTTCAGTAACTGGAACGCTTACAAATATTCCTTCAATTTCTGAGTTAGATGAAGTTTTGAAAAGATTGAAGGAAAACCCGAAAATCCAACGCTACATATTACAGCAACAAGAAATTGAATCTGAAATTGATTTGGCAGTAGTAGAGGAGTCACCCGCTTGGGAAGTGTCGACAGGCATTAGACGAAACGAAGTAATTGACGACTTTGCATTTGTAGCTGGGATATCAATACCTATTGGAGGCGAAGGTCGTAATAAAGGATTAATCACGTCTTTGCGAGCAAAGCAGAGCCAAAGTGCTGCTGAATCTGATGCCTTACTTCAAAGTATTTCCACTGATGCTCTATTGTTGACTCACAAATTAAAGCACAGCCTCCATGTAATCCAAAAATTATCAAACAGTTCCATTCCGATGTTAGAGCAAGCAAATGAGCAAGCTAGTCGAGCATACAACATCGGAAGTTACTCATATACGGACCTCTTTGCAGTCCAGAAAGAACTGTTAAATGCGCAGAAGAGCCTAATCGATGCCTATACCAACATTCAACTATTTAACATTGAATTAGAGAGATTAACGGGTACTTCGGTATCCAAGAATGAGAGAGCACTATGAAACTTCGCAAATTATTTACCTTAATAGCATTTGCCCATATTGGCATTAGCTTATCCGCAATCAGTAACCTAGCTGTTGCTGAGTCAGCTAAAGAAATTGCTCAAGAAGAAGTAGAGAAAGGCCCTAATAATGGTCGAGTATTGAGACAGGGTGACCTTGCTATCGAGCTGGCGATTTATGAAACCGGCACCCCTCCCGAATTTCGTGTATACGCTAGTTATGCAGGACAGCGAATATCAGCTGAAGACATTGAAGTGCACGTAAAACTCACGCGTTTGGGAGATGGCATCGATGACATAGATTTTTATGTTGAGGGCAATTATCTGCGCGGTGACATGGTTATCTATGAACCTCACTCTTTTTTAGTTTCACTTACCGCCAATTACCAAGGCAAAACATACGAATGGTCTTACGATAACTATGAAGGAAGGACAAAAATAGATGATTCACTAGCAAAGGCTATGGACATTAAAACCGATTTCGTATCGAGTAAAAAACTTAATGAGCGGTTGAAAGTATATGGCCAGTTAGTTTTACCTCCCAATGCAGTGAGGAATATATCTGCGCGTTATCCAGGCGAAGTAACTTCTGTTGATGTCATTTTAGGTCAAGCAGTAAAGAAAGGGCAGACTCTTTTCACTATCCAATCAAGCGAAAGCTTGCAAAGTTATCAAGTTAAATCGCCGATTGATGGCCTAATTACATTTCAGGATATTGGGGTAGGCGAACAATCGGGAGACAAGAAACTAGTCGCTATTACTGATACCTCGCAATTAATAGCAGAGCTGAACGTATATCCAGAAGACCAAAACAAGAAATTGTTAGATGCTCCCGTCGATATACAAGTTCCGGGTCACGATAAGACGATAAGCACTAAAATTTTTGACAGCCTTTATGCCGTTAACGGCTCGCAAGCAAAAGTCTATCGCGCCATTGTCAATAATAATGACGGCTTTTACTCACCAGGACAGTTTATAACTGCCCAAATTCTCTTTGACTCATTCACCGTTGAAAGAGCTGTGAAAGAGGAATCCCTTCAGGCTTTCAGAGATTTCACGGTGGTCTATGGAAAGTTTGGTGATCAATACGAAGTTCGGATGCTTGAGCTCGGCCGAAAAGCAGAGGGATGGGTTGAAGTACTAAACGGCATTCCCTCTGGAACAGAATATGTCACTCTCAACAGCTACATAATAAAGGCTGATATTGAGAAGTCGGGCGCGTCTCACGACCACTAAGGAACTCCTTGAATGTTAGATGCTATTTTAAAATTTTCAATCGAGAGAAGTAAGCTAATTCTCGTTTTTGTTTTCGCGGTAGCGATGCTTGGCCTTTGGAACTTCCAAAAGCTGCCAATTGATGCTGTACCAGACATTACCAATGTGCAGGTTGTAATAAATACAGAGGCACTTGGGTATACCCCACTGGAGGTAGAGCAACGTATCACGTTTCCTCTTGAAACCGCATTGTCAGGAGTTCCAAACCTGTCTTATACGCGTTCTGTATCTCGCTATGGATTATCACAAGTAGTTGCAATCTTTAATGATGACACTGATATCTATTTTGCTAGGCAATTAGTCAATGAACGTATTAACGCTGCAAAATCTGAACTTCCCTCAGGACTGGAGCCTGAGTTGGGGCCAATTTCTACGGGACTTGGTGAAATATTCATGTTCACGGTTGACGCTAAGGAAGGGGCAACCAATGAAGATGGTCGTCCAATTTCCCCGACAGACTTAAGAACAGTTCATGATTGGGTAATTCGCCCACAATTGATGCAAGTAGAAGGCGTTGTTGAAGTCAACCCAATTGGAGGATTTGAGCGCGAGATCCTTATTGCACTGAACCCCGATAAATTATTGTTATTCGGTTTAACTCAGCAAGATGTCATAAATGCAGTAGGAAAGCATAATTCAAATAAAGGTGCAGGTTTTATTGAGAAAAATGGTGCTCAATGGTTAATTCGACTGCCTGGACAAGTGGAAACGCTTAAACAAATTTCTGAGATTCCTTTGCCTACAGACCTTGGCAAGATTGTTCGAGTAAAAGACGTCGCGGAAGTAAAAGAAGGTAAGGAGCTAAGATCTGGGGCTGCAACACAGAATGGTCGAGAGGTCGTGCTGAGTACAGTCTTTATGTTGATAGGCGAGAACAGCCAAAAGGTCGCGAGAGGTGTTGGTGAACGAATAAAAGAAATTAGAGCGTCACTTCCCGAAGGAATAGTCGTAAACGCTGTCTACGATCGAACAAAACTAGTCAATACAACATTAGATACGGTCAAAATGAACCTTACTGAAGGGGCTATTTTGGTCATTGTTGTTCTGTTCTTACTATTAGGCAACATAAGAGCCGCATTTTTGACAGCTTTAGTTATTCCTTTCGCCATGCTTATGACTGTAACGGGAATGATTCAAACACGAACAACAGCGAATCTGATGAGCTTAGGTGCACTCGATTTTGGATTGTTAGTCGACGGGGCTATCATTATCGTTGAGAATTGTTTGAGGAGACTTTCTCATGCCACTCAAAAAGGCGAGCTTAACGCCAAACAACGTTTATCCTTAGTTTACGATGCGACACGAGAGGTCATTCGACCTGCTTTATTCGGGGTTTTCATAATCACCGCAGTCTACTTACCTATATTTGCGCTATCAGGTGTTGAGGGAAAGATGTTTCACCCAATGGCAATAACGGTAGTAATAGCTCTTGTTAGCGCGATGGTACTTTCAATTACATTTATCCCTGCTGCTATTGCGCTAACTTTCAAAGGCAAGGTAACTGAGAAAGAAAACATCATTATCAATACCTCAGTATCACTTTATAGGCCTGCTCTGAAGGTTATTTTAAAGGCGAGATGGCTGGTCATTACAGTTGCATTTTCATTAGTTGTGCTGGCTTCATTTATGGGGATGCGGCTCGGCAGTGAGTTTGTGCCAAACCTTGATGAGGGCGACATCGCGATGCATGCGCTGAGAATTCCTGGTACTTCACTATCGCAATCTATTGCGATGCAGAAAGTACTTGAAGAGAGAATAAAAGCGTTACCCGAAGTAGAGCGCGTATTTGCAAAAATAGGTACCGCGAATGTAGCTACAGATGCAGTTCCTCCTAGCGTTGCTGATAATTTTATAATTATTAAGCCTAGAAGCGAATGGCCTAACCCTAATAAGACTAAAGAACAGCTAGTTGCTGAATTAGAAGAACTAGTTACACCTGTGCCAGGCAATAGGTATGAATTTCTCCAACCAATACAGATGCGATTTAATGAGTTGCTTGCTGGAGTTAGAGCAGAGCTTGCAATAAAAGTATTTGGTGATGATTTTGATACTTTGGCTGAACTCGGGAAAGAAATCGAAACGGCAATTCAGGATGTTGAAGGTATACGTGATGTGCAGGTAGAGCAAACTAAAGGTCTTCCAGTACTCACTTTTCTACCGCACAGAGAAAAGCTCGCATTATACGGGCTTAGCCTTGAAGACTTTCAAACACAAGTAGCTGTGTCTATGGGGGGGCAAGTCGCAGGAAAATTTTACGAAGGCGATAAACGTTTCGATATTGTAGCGCGTCTTCCTGAGGAAAAGCGCCAAGATGTAAATTCGCTGTCTAATTTGCCTATCTCCTTACCAAATGGTGAGCATATACCTCTAAAAGAGCTTGCTGATATGGAAGTTATTTTAGGAGCTAATCAAGTCAACCGCGAAAACGGAAAGCGCAGAGTCGTTGTTACTGCCAACGTGCGTGGTCGAGATTTAGGTAGCTTTGTTCAAGATATACAGGTAGCGATTAAATCTAAAGTTAAATTACCTGCCAGTTACTGGATTGAATATGGTGGTACTTATCAAAAGCTACAGTCTGCGTCTGAGCGTTTAAGCATTGTGGTGCCAGTCACACTTGTTCTTATTGTTTTACTTTTATTCTTGGCACTAGGTTCGATAAAAGACTCGCTCATTATTTTTTCAGGGGTTCCGTTGGCACTTACAGGGGGGATCTTTGCTCTGTACCTTCGAGGCATCCCTTTTTCAATATCTGCGGCAGTCGGCTTTATAGCGTTATCTGGTATAGCAATTCTGAACGGATTAGTGCTTGTTTCGTTTATTCGGGATTTAATTTCGAGGAACCAATTGCTCGAAAGTGCAATTATTGAAGGAGCAGTAACGAGATTAAGACCTGTTATCACTACAGCTCTCGTAGCTTCGCTAGGTTTTATTCCAATGGCATTAAACACAGGAATCGGCTCTGAAGTTCAAAGACCATTGGCAACCGTTGTAATAGGAGGTGTAATTTCTTCAACAATCTTAACGCTTTTCGTCTTACCCGCACTATTTCGAATTTTACATTCGAACGACAAGTCTGAAGAGCACAATTCTGGGAATTCATTAATGAAAAGCGAAGGGTAAATAAATGTTAGGTAAATTAAAGCTAACGCATTTGGTGTACCTTCTTCTATCTCTGTGTGCAATGGCTTCGTTTGAAGCCTTTGCACACGGTGTAGACGACAGTACACGTAACTTCTTAGAAAACAACACTGGTATCCAGATAATTCCCTTTCTGTATATCGGAGCTAAACATATGGTTACGGGTTATGACCATTTGCTGTTTCTAGTGGGAGTGCTGTTTTTTCTGAGAAATAGTAAAGACGTCTTGCTCTACGTAAGTATGTTCACGATAGGTCACAGTTTAACTCTAATGACTGGAGTCCTAGCTAATATCCAAGTTAATGCATACCTGATTGATGCAATTATCGGTTTATCAGTGGTTTATAAAGGGTTTGATAACCTCGGAGGATTCACCCACTTCTTTGGTAAACAACCCGCCCCTAAGAAAGCTGTACTTATTTTTGGCTTGTTTCATGGCTTCGGATTGGCAACAAAGATCCAAGAGTTTCACTTACCTGAAGATGGGCTAGCGCTAAATCTACTCTCCTTTAACATTGGAGTAGAAATTGGTCAGTTTATGGCTCTTATTTTTATTCTTCTGTTAATTAATTTTTGGCGTCAATTCGAGAGTTTCGACCGTTTTTCTGCGGCAACGAACACAGCCTTGATGAGTGGTGGTTTTATGTTAGTTGGGATGCAACTAACAGGGTATTTTGTTAGCTAAATTTTATGAGAAATATATTTATGGAATCTAATCAAACAAATCGTGCACTGATAAAAGCGACTGTAATTGCATTGTCAGTAGCAGTAGTGTCTCTAGTGTTATTTATTTTACCTGCTGAGTATGACATTGACCCTACTGGTGTCGGAAAGAAGCTCGGTCTAACAGTATTTAATCAGGACGGAGAATCTCCTTCTGCTAAGACAAGTACAGACGGTGACCAAGATACAGTGGTCGTTACTGTTCCAGCAGGTAAAGGTATCGAGTATAAGCTCAGCATGATGGAGAGCCAGCAGGTCACTTATGAATGGCAAACAAGTAATGGCGAGCTATATGTCGATCTTCATGGTGAACCAGATGGTGATAATACTGGCTATTTTAAGTCATACACTGTCGCTACTGTTGAAAGTATGAAAGGGAGTTTTGTTGTTCCTTTTAACGGGTCACATGGCTGGTATTGGAAAAACAACACAGACAAAGATATTGATGTTCAACTAATTTTCAGCGGTGAATACATCGTTGAAGGTTTAAAGTAAAAATGAGGAATCACAGAATGAAACACATAAAAGTATTAACAATTGCATCTGCGCTTTTAGCTTCTTCTAATGCTTTCGCACATGGAGGAGCGCATGGCGAGGTAAGTGTTATGGAGGTCATCCAAGCTGCCCAGACAACGGCTAAAACACTTACTTTTAAAAATAATGGAATGTCTGTAGGGAAGCTGGACACATCATGGAATAAGGTCGCACAGGGAGATTTCGAATTAGTTGAAGCGACAGAGAGAGAATATATAGTTAAAGCGACAAACTCTGAGAACGGTGAAACTCTTTTCTTTAGCATTAGCAAAAAAGGAAAAGTCCTCAATGTTGAAAAGGCAACCTCATTTGACAAAGGTCATGGCCATTCTCATTAATCGAAGTTAATGAGAATTTAAGTTTCGAACAAGAGATTTTCAGAATCATAAAGTCAGCTTTCAACCGTGCTTTTGGTTCTGAAACGTTTGCTAAGCTATACCCTCAAACTTCTTTAAGAGAGAAGCAAAGAGTGCTCTATTGTTCGCTTTTTAGTATCTAAAAAGACAATAATTTGCGAAACATTGTTTCATTAAAAACTAGTCCTGACGGGTGAGGTTTACATCTTCTCAGGTTACAGTTTTTACATTACATATGCTTGAACACTTTCGATGCTGAACAGCTTATTAGTAGAAACCCTGTAGCCGATTCAACTCCTGCTATCATTCGTAGATGTCCGTCCGGCTCGATACTTCCAAGACCCAATGTAGTAATCGTAGTTAGTGAAAAGTAAAAAATATCCATGGAAGTGGCAGGTTGCTTAAAATCGCCGAGCTCGAAATAAAGTCCAATTTCATACGCCAGAGTAAAAATGACTGCTAGTAAAAGTTGGCTCGAAATGGCAATAACGACTACCGACAGTGTTTTTATCCAAGCTCCCTTCAATCTCTCGCTGATATTGTCCGCGACTACTGAAATATTAAAAAGATGCAGCCCTACGCAGATCAACAGTGCAGTTAAAACTATTAATATAGACAAAAACATAATATTTCCTTGTTGGTACAAAACTTGACTAGTTAAGATTGATTGGTTTGTAACCTCTCTCAAGCTTTCTTTTGTTAGAAAGATTTACAAATATTAACTGTTTCTTAAGTAAGGATTACATATGAAATACTCTAAGTTCGCTGCAATGATAATAACTTCAACTGTAGCGATGTTTTTAATGATGTACTTAAATACCTACGCTATCTCGCATGTCTGGTTCAGTGAGACAAGGACTTATATGGCACTCTATATGGGGGCAGGCATGGCGATTATAATGTTAGCTTTCATGTTAGGTATGTATAGCAACAAGAAACTCAATACAGCCATTTTTATAATAGCGGCACTTACTTTCGCCTTGTGTATCTATCTTGTTCGTTCACAAAGTACCATTTCAGATACCGCTTACACGAAAGCAATGATTCCTCATCACTCTATAGCTATTTTGACTAGTGAGCGTTCTAACCTTGAAGACGTTCGCGTACGAGAATTAGCAAACGGCATTATTAAAGCTCAGCGAAAGGAAATAAAGGAGATGGAGTGGTTGATAGAGGATATAAATAAGAATGGCAAGGTAACAACTCAGGAACAGGCCGAACAGCGTCCAATTCCTCAATTTGAAGGTAAATTGAATAAAGGAAAGGAAAATGAGTAAGAAAGCTATCCTATATAGAATGGTTACTAAAGAGCACATTTGCCCTTACGGTTTAAGGTCAAAAGACTTACTAGAGCGAGAAGGCTATTCAGTAGAAGACAATCATCTTACTTCACGTAATGACACCGATGATTTCAAGCAAAAGCATGGTGTAGAAACGACGCCTCAAACCTTCATCGAAGAAAAGCGAGTTGGTGGATATGATGAGCTTCGTAAATACTTCGGGAAAGGAGAAGCGGGGCAGAACGGAACTACTTATGCACCTGTTATTGCGATTTTTTCTGTGGCAGCTCTGCTATCGTTAGCATTCCAGTTTTTTGTTTCTGAAGACTTCATCTCTATAAGAACACTGGTTCTCTTTATTGCTTTCTCAATGACACTACTTGCAGTTCAAAAATTGAAGGATTTGTATAGTTTTACAAATTCGTTCATAACCTACGATTTGTTGGCAATGAGGTGGCTTCGATATGGTTACATCTACCCATTTCTTGAAGCCTACGCGGGGATAGGAATGGTAGCTCAACTGCCTGCCATAGCTGTTGCGCCATTTTCACTATTTATAGGAACCGTTGGGGCAATTTCTGTCTTTAAAGCAGTATATGTGGATAAACGGGAGCTCAAATGTGCTTGTGTCGGTGGGGACAGTAACGTGCCGTTAGGTTTTGTTTCACTATCAGAAAACATTTTTATGATAGCAGGCGCATTACTCATGTTATCTTTTTAGTTACAAGAGTTGCTTATCGACTAAACTTAATAAAAGTAACTCTATCAGCTTTTAAGATTGAAAAGACTGCTTGTTTAACTACATAGGAAGTTGTTTATCTTAGTTACAAGCAAATGTCATTGATTAAAGTGTCCTTAAGACTTATCTTTTCTAAGGGAATAACGTCGCGTAAAGGTTGAGAGCAAATACAAAGTTATGAGATCTATTATTTTCACACTATGCATTGGATATTTATTGGTACTGTTTACCGTGCCAGTTGATGCGTGTGAAATGAAAATGGATGAACATAGCTCATTAACTAAGGTTTCTCACAAATTCGCAGACGCTCATGAGGAGAAACGTAGCAGTTCACCTAGTTCTAAGCATCAAAGCGCTCACACTGATGGACACCCCTCGCATTCGGGTAAATCAGGTTGCTGCAATGATGGATGTATGTGTATAGCTACCAATTGCTACCACTTTGCAAGTCTTTTTTACGTTCCCATTCGTCAATTTGAAACAACTTTTGCTGAGCAGTATGACATTATCGCTCTAGCTGTTCCCCCCAAAATTTTCACTCCACCTTTTCGTCCCCCGATAGCCTAAGGTACTGACTTAGTTAGTAATACTTTTTAAATGGATGAAATTCCTTCGTCCAGTTAGTATCAATTCAAAGGCTAAAAACTATGAAAAATTCTATCGACAACGGTCGCAGAAGATTTGTGCTCGCTGCCCTGACCTCAAGCGCTGCGGCTGCGTTAACCAACGTTAGTCCTCTATGGGCAGCACCTGTTGGTCGCCATTTTAAAGATCAAGTTTTGACAGGTGATATTAAAAATCTCAATGTGTCAAAAGCGCAATTGCCAATAGGCTCAAATATGGGCTCACCTATAACGATCAATGGTCAAATGCCGGGCCCGTTGATTAGATTGAAAGAAGGACAGAGAGCGCACCTCAATGTAACTAACCACCTAAACCAAGATACTTCAATACACTGGCACGGGATTATTTTACCACCAGATATGGATGGCGTTCCGGGAGTTTCCTTTGCCGGAATAAAACCTGGCGAAACATTTAAATATGCATTCGATGTCGAGCAAAACGGCACCTACTGGTACCACAGTCATTCAGGCCTCCAGGAACAGTTGGGCCATTTAGGACCTCTTGTGATCGACCCCGCAGATGGGGACATTGGGGCTGATAGGGAACATACAATTATTTTAAGCGATTGGACGTTTTCAGACCCCCATGACGTTATGCGAAAACTGAAGGTAGCGGAAGGTTATTACAATTATCAAAAGCGAACTATTTTCGACACGTTAGAAGACGTAAAGAAAAAAGGGCTTGCCGATACATGGGAAGAGCGTGCTATGTGGGGTGCAATGCGTATGAGCCCTCGCGATATAGCTGACGTTACAGGCAGTACATATACATACTTAATGAATGGCCGGACACCACAAGATAATTGGCAAGCCCTGTTTAAAGTAGGCGAGAAAATCCGGTTGAGGATCATAAATGGTTCTGCGATGACTTATTTCGACTTTCGCATCCCAGGGCTTGAAATGACAGTTGTAGCTGCAGATGGTCAGCCTGTTAAACCAGTAAATGTGGATGAGTTTCGAATTGCAGTAGCGGAAACTTATGACGTAATCGTTCAGCCAAAAGAGCGAAAAGCTTATACCTTTTTTGCGGAAAGTTTTGATAGAAGTGGATATGCGCGTGGCACCCTAACCCCGTCAATTGGCCTTACTGCAGAGGTTCCCCCACAGCGAGTTATCACAGAGCGTGGTATGGCGGCGATGGGGGTGGACATGTCTGGTATGAAAGGCATGAATATGGATAAGTCCAAGGTCGACAGCTCGGGCATGGCTGCTCCAAAAGGTGAAATGAAAGGAATGGGGCAGCATAGCGCCCATACAATGCATGGCACCCAAATGGAAGGAGAAATGACCCCCTCCAAAAAGCTCCCAGTAGAAAGCATAGACATTGTCCACAGCGAAGACGGGCACGGCGCTGGTGCAGCGATGATTGCTAAAAATCCAAGTTCTAGGTTGGATGAACCTGGGATCGGTTTGGAAGACAGCCCACATCGTGTCCTTGTTTATACAGATTTAGTCGGTGAAAGTCCTTGGCCTGACGAAAGAGAGCCGGAACGTCAAATTGAGCTTCACTTAACGGGCAATATGGAAAGGTACATGTGGTCGTTCGATGGCAAAAAGTTTAGTGAAGTAGACGGATATGTACGTTTCAATTATGGCGAGAGACTACGTCTGATCTTGGTTAATGACACTATGATGGATCACCCTATTCATTTACATGGTATGTGGATGGAACTTGAAAACGGCCAATATCCTAGACCTCGTAAACACACGATCAGCCTCAAGCCTGGAGAGAAGGTCTCGTTACAAATCAGCGCAGATGCCCCCGGTGAGTGGGCGTTTCATTGTCACCTGCTATACCACATGGAAGCAGGTATGTTTCGTGTTGTACAGGTCGCATAGGAGATTAAAATGAAACAGATATTAATAGCAGGCCTAATAACATTAACTTTGAGCGTTGACAATGCTTTGGCTCAATCAAGAGATGACTGGCCATCTCCTATTCCTAATGAATATTTTGGCCAAGTTCTATTTGACCGACTTGAATATACTCGCACTGATGAGCAGCAAAATATAGGGGTCTGGGACATGCAAGCGTGGTATGGCGGAGATTACCATCGTCTTGTTTTTAAAAGCGAAGGCGAAAATACACAAAACGATGGAATGCCTACTGATCTGGAACGAGCAGAACTGTTGTACGGTTATCTAGTTTCTTCTTTTTGGTCTATACAATTTGGTGTGGGCACAACGGGAGAGCTGTCATCAGATGCGGATATGGAGAACTATGCGGTGGTCAGTTATCAAGGTCTAGCTCCTTACTGGTTTGAAATGGAAAATTCACTGCGTATTAACGAAGACGGTGACATGCAGTTCATCAATGAAACCGAATATGACTGGCAACTAAGTCAAGTTTCCTATCTGCAACCGCGACTGGAAGTTGTTGCCAACCTCACCGATTCTGAAAAGTATGACCGTCAAAGCGGGTTGAGTAATATTCGTATTGGTTTGCGATATCGGCATGAAATAGTGAGGGAGGTAGCACCTTATGTCGGTGTTTATTACAGCAAAGCTTTGGGAAATACAGCTGATGCATTAAAGGCTGAAGGCAAGTCAACCAGTGAAACTGGTGTAGTGTTAGGTGCAAGGATTTGGTTTTAAACGCCCTACGCTAAAAATGAAATAACTGGTATGCCATTGCCAGTTATTTCTTTCTACACGTCTTCGAATTTGTTTTGTAATGGGCCTGTGTCCTTATATTTGCTGCAGGTTGCTTTTGTTGTTACTCAGGCTCACATGACATAAAGGAGTAACCAATATGAATGAACACGAGCATTCAAACAGGAAAGATTCGTTAAGCCTCTGGGGCGCGGTATCGATGGGAACTGGTGTAATGATAGGTGCTGGTATATTTGCTTTAACCGGGCAAATAGCAGAGCTGGCAGGCACATGGTTTCCTTTTGCGTTTTTAGTTGCAGCGATAATTGCAGGGTTTAGCTCATACAGTTACATCAAAATGGCACAGAAATACCCCTCTGCAGGTGGTATCGCCATGTTTCTGAAAAAAGCCTATGGTAGAGGTCTGCTGACTGGTGCCTGTGCATTGCTAATGTTTTTTTCCATGGTTATCAATGAAAGTTTGGTAGCCCGCACTTTTGGCACTTATGTTCTACAATTGTTTGACTCTCAGGGCGCTGAGTGGCTTATACCAGCGCTTGGCGTGAGTCTTCTTATTGTGGCATTCATTGTTAATATTTTGAGTAATCAATTCATACAGACCCTCTCATTTATTATGGCTTTTATCAAAATAGCAGGACTTGCAGTTTTGGCAATTGGTGGGCTGTGGGCAACCGGTTTGTCGTTTGAGAGCGTTTCAGCTCAACCGCAAGATACCAGCGCAACCGGTTTTCTCGGAGCCGTGGCACTTGGTATTTTGGGATACAAAGGATTCACTACAATCACAAACAGCGGAGGCGAGCTCAAACAACCAGAAAAAAATGTAGGAAGGGCCATAGTCATTTCTATATCCATTTGTGTGGTACTTTATGTTTTTGTCGCAGTTGCAGTAGGAGCAAATTTATCAATTGGCGAAATAATACAGGCAAAAGATTATTCGCTTGCTGAAGCATCTCGACCCGCATTCGGCCAGTATGGTGCTTGGTTTACTATAGCTTTCGCGATTATTGCCACGTCTTCCGGTGTCGTTGCCAGCATCTTCGCTGTTTCAAGAATGCTATCGATGCTTACATCAATGCAACTTGTGCCTCACCGTCATTTTTCATTACCGGGAGATATAAGAAGACATTCCTTAATTTATACGTTAGTCATCGCAATATTTCTTACCATATTCTTCGATTTGAGCCGCATAGCCTCAATCGGTGTAGTTTTTTATATCGTAATGGATATCTTCATCCACTGGGGAGTGTTCAAGCATTTACGAGATGATGTGCAAGCTAAAGCTTGGGTACTAGTCAGTGCAATTATTCTCGATATCATTGTTCTTCTATCTTTTATGTGGGTGAAAGCAAAATCAGATATCTTCATTGTTGGGATTTCTGTGGCTGGACTTCTTATCGTATTCGCGGCTGAGAAATGGTTTCTAAAGCTCCATGCGTATGATGATGATGATAAAAATTATAACTGATGCAAATCATTGAAGCTGTTCATGAACTACATCGACGGAGTAAGACAATATTCAGCGTAGGCAGAGTAGCAGCCTAAAAGGTAAGCGCAGTTGTTATGAATAGGAAAGGAATTAACCGGCATTAGCGTGCCGGTTATTTTTACTCGTGGCACACTTTAACCGCTTTTTTGCTGCTTCAGTGTATTCATTATTTCAGCAAACTCCTGTCCTTTTGACTCAGGTGGCTGGCTACAACCCTGCTTCTCTGTATTGGTTTGACTGGGTAGTTGCATGGCTTGCTGTAAGGCTAATTCTGAATTATTGGTTATCATAATATCTCACCGTTAGTTTAAATTTATGTGGCAGTAGATATCAGCAAATATCGTACCTGTGCTAAAAGGACAAATACTGACTATTTATTTAGCCCTCACTACTACAGCTGCCTATTGTAAATACTGGCAATAAGCCAACCCAGTACACCTGCGAACAAAGCCCATAAAGCTCCGCCTATCACTACACCCAATAAAGGCACGTTCCATATCATCCCTTGCCAGTCTGAAAACATTATATTACCAGCCATGGGTGACATCATGTCGGGCATTGTAATAATGAACAAAGAACTAACAACTAACAACACTCTCGAAGCTGAACGATGCGGCGCACGCGAACGCAAATACATTTTCTCGAATTTTCATCTTACGCCTCCTTAAAGCCAGCATCATAATGTAACGACATCGCTCAGCATTGTTGTTGAGTGAGAACGTAGAGCACATTAAGGTTATGTACGCTTCCTGTGAGCGCCCTGCGGCAAGTGGTGGCAACTCCACGGTTTGTGCGTCGCATTGTCTTTTATATTTTGATCTACAAACTGGTAATAACCTTCTTTTGTGTGTGTCCACCAGTCATTGTGAAGATCTGCGCCGTGTTTTCGAATGATCGCTTCAATACCGTCTAAATCGATATGTGTCGCATCATATGCCAGGTGAATAGCCCCTTCTTTGATGTTGTAGCTCACCTCATCAATGCCAAAGAGCTTGTCAATCTCTTCAATTAGGGGCTCGCAATTTGCCTCATAGACATTGCTGAGCCGTAAATTCCGAACGACTAAATTTGCTTCTCTGACACCGACTCTGTGGTCTAAATCACTCATATCTTTCTCCTCGGGTGTTAATTTGAATGTTTCTGAGATTCGGGTGAATGGCTTCCATCCATTTTCGACATCATTACTTCCATCATCTTAAGATGCCTTTCTGCCATATCAACTTGGTTTTGCATGGGTTGCCCTTCCATTTTTTCGTGCATTATATGCATCATTCCCATCATGGATTGCATGTGTTTTTTCATCATTTCACGCTGCTTGCTGGGATTCTTTTCTTCTTTGATAGCGTTAACTTCTTCCTTCATCGACTTTATTTTTGCATTCATCATATGCATATCTTGGCCACGCATAGGCATTCCCGTTTGAATCTCTGGCTTGTCTGAGCCCTTATGCTCATGCTCTTCCATTTGTTGAGCTTGCGATGTTGCAGCCATTACTAATGTGGTTGAAAAAATGATTGATTTAGTGAATTTTTTCATGGCTTTCACCTTTTAATTTAAAGTTGAGGTTTGGGATCCAGCCAGGTGTCGTGTTGATATAGCTCACATACTCATCGCCAAATTCAGCAATAGCCAGAGCTTCTTCACGCTTTGCCAGTTTCACATACACAACAACTAAAACTGGAAACATGACCAGTGTGGGAATGGTCGGCCATTGCAACAAAAAACCGAACATGATCAGTATGAAGGCTAAATATTGAGGGTGGCGACACCGCGCATACCATCCAGTCTTAGCTAAGTGATGGTTCTTCTGAGCGTGGTGCAGCACATTCCATGCTGAGGACAAGATAAAGAATCCTGCAACAATAAATACCATACTGGCGATATGAAATGGGTCCCAGTGGGCGTCGCCTTTAAAACCAAAGAAAGTATGCAACAGATGTCCGTTTTCGTGCGCAAAAAAGTTTACTTCCGGATAGGTTTCAGCAAGCCATCCTGACAAGAAATAAATAGTCAGTGGGAAGCCATACATTTCGGTAAACAGGGCTACAATAAACGCAGAAAATACCCCCAAACTTCGCCAGTCGGTGGAAGATTTTGGCTTTACAAAACTGAATGCAAAAAAGATAAAAATAGCTGAGTTCAGTATCACCATTGACCATAAGCCATAATCATATGTATCATTCATCTTGGTTGTCCTTTTTAAGTGACTCCTTTCGGCCTTCCTCCAACCCCTGAATGTATCCATCACGATAAGCCGCGTTGTTATCACTCAATTCCTGAAAACTTTTCTGCTTATTGTCACTGTCGCGAGAATGTTCGTGGGCGTGTCCGTGTTTACCGTGGCTACTGTGCATGAATATATGCATGAATGGGCACAGCAATAAAATCAAATAGGGAAGAAACTGAAGGACATGATGACCATGTTCGAAAATTAAAAAATAAGTAACGGCAGCGATCATCGCTAATGCTGCCCACCCTGTAGGTGTTGACCAAAATCTGGGGGGACTGTTTTTCATGACTCCTCCTATACCACCGTAAGAACACCGCGATACATCTGCATCTGGCAGTGAAAAGTATGTTCGCCCTGTGGGACGTTTTCGAGGTGAATTGGTGTTACCTCATTAAGCGTTAGCTGCTCACTGATATCTAATGAAGGAATTAGCAGTACTTCGGAACAGGGAGACTCATCTTTGCGCAAAAACTTCAACGTAACAGATTGGTTTGCGTTTACCTGAATAGACGCTGGTGAGTACACGCCATTTTTTACTTCTATGAGTATTTCGTTACTTTCAGTAACTGTCTGATCAGGCTTGTATAACCAAAACCACCAAATAATCAGTGCAATACCCGTAAGTCCCACAATATTAATTATCATCATAAGAAAACTCCTTAGTGGTCCTTTGCCTTGAATAGGCGAAGCCGGTTCGCATTTGATACCACTGTTAACGAAGAAAATGCCATGGCGGCTCCGGCGATAACTGGGCTTAGCAATACTCCGAAAAATGGATAGAGCACGCCCGCCGCAAAAGGTATACCTGCTACGTTGTAGATAAAGGCTCCAAACAAGTTTTGCTTAATGTTGCGCAAGGTGGCTTTACTAACCGCTATAGCATCGGCCAGACCATGCAACGAGCCGCGCATCAGGGTGATATCGGCGCTTTCAATGGCAACGTCCGTTCCTGTACCAATGGCAAAGCCAACATCAGCCAAGGCAAGAGCCGGAGCATCGTTAATTCCATCACCAGTCATACCCACTACTTCTCTCTGCTGCTGTAATTCATGTACTTTGTTGGCCTTATCTTCGGGCAATACTTCAGCAAAAAACTCGCTTATTGCCGCTTTCTTTGCCACTGCAGCAGCAGTTTCTTTGTTGTCCCCCGTTAACATGATGACCCGGATATCATTAGCCTGAAGACGCTTGATGGCAGAAACAGAGTCAGGTTTTATCGGGTCGGCAACCGCTATGATGGCAGCAAGTTGTCCATCTACAGCGAAATACATGGGAGTTTTGGCGTCTTTGGCCAGTGTTTGTGCTTTCTCTGAATAATTACCTATGCCCACCCCTTTTGAAGCCATAAGCTTGCTGTTACCAAACAATAAGGCCTTTCCTTCACAACGGCCTTCAACCCCCATACCGGTAATCGCATTAAACTCTTCGGTTTTCAGCAGCTCAATGCCCTGGTCGTGGGCACTTTCTACTATCGCCATTGCTAATGGGTGCTCTGAACCATTTTCCAGACTAGCTGCCAATTGCAGCACTGTCTTTTCATCACTGAAATTGGCTAAAATTATGTCAGTGACCTTGGGTGTACCTTCCGTAATCGTTCCGGTTTTATCCAGTATCATCACACTGATTTTTGATGCCGTTTGTAGCGCTTCGCCGTTGCGAATTAGCACGCCGGCTTCAGCAGCCTTTCCAACCCCCACCATAACTGACATCGGCGTGGCTAGGCCCAATGCACATGGACAAGCAATGATCAATACAGTGGTGGCCGAAACTATGGCAAATGCCAGTGCGGGCTCAGGCCCAAAGTTCAGCCATGCTAGCGCACTGAGCACAGATATAATCATGACCACAGGAACAAAGTAAGCGGATATCACGTCGGCCAAGCGCCCAATAGGCGGCTTTGAATTTTGTGCGCGTTTAACCATTGCAATGATTTGCGCCAGTGCCGTGTCTTTACCTACTCGAGTTGCTTTAAATAGAAACATTCCTGACTTGTTGAGAGTTCCAGCAACGACTTCATCGTCATGTGATTTTTCAACTGGCATCGGTTCCCCGGTTAGCATTGACTCGTCGATTGACGTATGGCCTTCAACAACCACACCATCAACAGGCACTTTTTCTCCAGGCCTGACTTTGATGACATCGTTAAAAAGCACTTGCTCGATAGCGACCTGGACCTCTTTATTGTCGCGAATAACCGTGGCTGTTTTCGCTTGTAATCCAATTAAACGTTTGATTGCTTCTGAGGTTTTTCCGCGGGCTTTTAGTTCTAAGGCAAGCCCCAGATCAATTAGACCAATGATCATAGCTGTAGCTTCAAAATAAACGTGCCTTGCCATTAACGGCACTGCTTCAGGTACCAACACTACCAACATCGAATAGAACCATGCTGTGCCTGTACCAAGTGCAATGAGTGTATCCATATTGGCAGAATGATTTTTAAAGCTCTTCCACGCACCGATGTAAAAATGCCGGCCGGAAAAGAACATTACACCCAGCGTCAGTAGGCCAACTGCTAGCCACAACAACCTCTCGACATTAGTCTCGACCGTCATTTCGTCGACAACAATGCTATAAGTCATTAGAGGGATACCTAGCGAAAGCGCAATGAAAGTATCTCGCATCAGCTTTTTGTAATAGGTCCTATCCGCTGCTTCTTTTTCATCGACTACATCAGTGTCAGGCTTATCTTCGAAAGGCTTTGCGTTGTAACCAACGGACTCTACTGCTTGAACCAATAATTGAGAATCCGCTGTACCCGATACAAGTACTGTTCTGTCTGCAAAGTTCATTTCGGCATTCTGCACTCCCGGCGTCTGCTTCAAGGCAGCTTCTATTTTTCCAACGCAACTGGCACATCCGGCGCCTTCTATCACTAATTGTCGCTGTGTTACTTCTGCACTCATAGTGCTCTCCTTTTTTCCTATTTTTAGAAGACTTGTTTTTTGACGGACAACAATTTTTCTGAAGAAACACCTGCATTAAGTTCTGTCATTTATGTTTTCCTCCAGGACGGTGTGTTCAAACTCTTCTATTAAATGACAGACCACGTGTGAGGATGGGGCTTTGTCACCCATTGCTCCCCATTTCCTTACTGCCAGCATCATATTTTGCCTGAGTAACAACATTGCCTTAAATTGTCTTTCTGTTTCTGCTAGCCTTCTTGCAATTAAGGTTCTAACTAGGGGACAAGCGGTCTTTCCATTATCTGCTTCTCTGAGAATTTGCTTGATATCTTCAACTGAAAAACCTAAATGCCTTGCACTTAATATAAACCGCAACCTGGAAGCATCTTTCGTTGAATAGAATTTATAACCATTGTCAGATTTTGCCGGCGTTATTAACTGCAAGCGCGTGTAATAGCGAACAGTATCTGGCGTTGTAGCCAAGGCGCTTGCGATCTCTCTTACTTTCATAGTTGTTCCGATGTCTTTAACCTAAAATTTTACTTATACCTAAAGGCTAAACCTGTTTGTGGGACGCGAGTCAATAGGCATGTAACTCGTGAAACTTTCGGTTCTAAGATGTAATGCGTTTGTAAGTGAGGCGGATAATACTTGCTGTTCGTTTACTGATAGCAAACAGTGTCTTAATGTATATTAATTAAGCAGTTGATCGTCTAAGACATTCTTTGATTGCAATTGATTAGTAAAGAAAACTTAGAGAAAAGCCTCACTGAGTTTATGTGTAGCTCTTAATCGGAGGGTGGAAGGGAGGAGAGTGTATACCAATTAAAGGGGTAATATTTATATCTGAAAATGAGCTTTGCTTAATGTTTTCACTTATCAGAATTTCAATATTTGAAAGTATACAAAATTGGGTTAAAGAAGTTGCACAGTAAGCACCTATACAGCACGCGCA
>NZ_CACSIH010000195.1:0-12192 GCF_902705805.1 Alteromonas alvinellae
TATGTACAGCAAAGATCAACAGACCCTAGGCAGTGTAGGGCTATGTATTGGCTTTTTCTCTTATTTAAGAAGCAGGCGCTTCGGTAATAGATATCCCATTGAAAAATTGATAGAAAAAGATGGTGATTTTGTGGTGTTTCACTTTTTACAGGGACTTGATCGCCAGCCCCTTAGGGTAAACGCCAATACTATCTATGCGCTTAATTTTTCTCACCATTACCTTGGAGTTATCTTGGCAAGCGCCAACGGCAAAGGGTTTGACTTTCACTATCCTCATAAGGAAGCCGTCATAAAAGCGAGACTTCAAAAGGTGCTTGGTGATGATGGGTTTAACAAAGTAAAAAAGAATGTCTAAATAAAGCGAAAAAAGTGTAAAGCGAAAACAGTGTAAAGAGAAGCCCGAAAGTAATGTTTACTCGCGGGCTTTTTTATTTTATCAGTGTAAAGACCTACGCAAACACCACGGTCTTATTTCTGTGAATAATCACGCGGTCTTCTAAATGGTAGCGTACGCCATGAGCTAATGCCGTTACTTCACAATCTTTACCCTTACGCACCATATCAGCTGCACTGTCACTGTGACTAATTCGCTTAACGCTTTGCTCAATAATAGGGCCTTCATCTAAATCTTTAGTCACGTAGTGACAGGTTGCGCCGATTAACTTTACGCCGCGATCATAGGCTTGCTGATAAGGCTTAGCACCTGCAAAGCTCGGCAAGAAGCTGTGGTGAATGTTAATGGCTTTGCCTTCTAATTCTTGGCAAAGCGTATCAGGTAAAATCTGCATAAAGCGGGCAAGCACGGTCAGATCAATTTTGTATTCTTGAAGTAAGGTCGTGATTTGTGCAAAAGCGGCTTCTTTCCCTAACGCTTTAAAGTCTACCCAATGAAAAGGGACTTTGTACCAGTCTGCAAACTGTTTCATTTGCGGGTGGTTACCAATAATAACCGGAATATCACAGTGTAGTTCCCCTGTATGCCAGCGGTGAAGCAGATCAACTAAACAGTGAGACTCAAGGCTAGCTAAAAGCGCAACGCGTTGTTTTTTGCTGGAGTCGCTCAGCTTCCAGTTCATCTGATATTCGTTAGCAAGCGGTGTGAATTCTTTAACAAAGCTTTGATGATCTAATTTTAGCGAGTCGGTGCTAATTTCATGGCGCATGAAAAAGCGGCCGGTTTGTAAGTCAGTGTGATGGCTTGCTTCAACGATGGTAGCGTTATGGTCGGCCAAAAATTGCGACACGCTGGCAACTAGCCCAATTTGGTCTGGGCAGTCTATTACTAATCTAAATGTTTGTTGCATTTGGGCAGTTTGAATAAAAAAACAGACTTTCTTTTTACCCGTGACGCCAGACGTTGTAAAGGCAGCGCGCTACTTTAAACCAGCTTAAATTGCTATAACTCATAATCACATAAGGTCTTTACTACTGTTTTTCGATGAAAAGGTGACGGTTTAACTAATATCGATTTCGCGAATCAGTACGGTATCGCGAACCTTCCTACTCATCGGTTATTCCCCTGCGCAGCTTTTCTCTTACCGACATATTGTGTTTCAACGGCCAAGACTGGCGGATAGGGTAGGTTACCCCCTGCGGTGTAGAGACAGATTCAAAAAGGTGAAATGCCGAAACGTGAACGTCTACATTGGGGCTATAAAGGGGGAGAGGTAAGCTCGACGTAGCCTTTCTAACAAGCGTAACGTGAGGCTTATAGTCTCTGCTTTCTACCTCTATTGCCGCTTTGCGGGCAGCTTTTCGTGACTGTTTGGCAAGTTCACTTAGTGCCTTTGGCGTCTCTGTTGGCGCCGCGAAGAGTATTTTAGGACCGTTCCATAATCCCGTCGCGTCTAGGGTTAAAGAAAATGGCTCGCTAACGAGTTGATCGAGTTCATATATAAGCGCTTCGTGCTGACGGTGATTAATCTCGCCTAAAAAGCTAAGCGTAATGTGAAAGTTTGCCGCTGGCACTGCATAAGGGAGAGCTGGGTCTTGGC
Organism: Alteromonas alvinellae; assembly: GCF_902705805.1. Lineage (NCBI taxonomy): Bacteria > Pseudomonadati > Pseudomonadota > Gammaproteobacteria > Alteromonadales > Alteromonadaceae > Alteromonas > Alteromonas alvinellae. Next base: position 1,995 of record NZ_CACSIH010000195.1, read on the forward strand.
TACTGTTGTGGTCGTAGCGCTTATTGGCTGACTTTCGAGAACGGGGAGATTCGCTTTTCACCCATTGGCGGGGCATAACTTCAGGCAATGCCTGTTGACGCCAGCTATCAAGAGCAAGCTTTTCTGTGGCGCTAAGGTCTAACCCAATAAAACATCGCATAGCTTTCCTCCTTTAAATTTGCCCTTTAGCTTGTACATCATGTTAATGAGCTACTCGCAAGTTAGTAGCTAAAAGTTAAAGTTAACCGGGGAGCCCATGCTCATACAAACCTAAGTTTATCATGGTGCTACCCGCGAATTCCAAACAAGACGCAAGTGTTGAGCTATCGACTAAATTTAAAAAAATAGCAGTGGTGTTCGGGTGCATTGATCAAATCAGGTACACTATGTCCATCAACTTATAACACCTTTATGCCCTTTATGTTACAGCTGTTTTCTCATTTACCCGCTTATGAACTTGTTTTACCACTTCAAGGTGCGGTGGCGGCCAATAACGTCATTATAGGGGCGCCTCCGGGCGCGGGAAAATCTACCGTACTTCCTTTGTCACTGTTGCAATCATCGCTTCAGGGTAAAATATTGCTTATGCAGCCACGACGGGTAGTGGTAAGAAATCTTGCCGACTACTTGGCTAGGCAATTGAACGAAAATGTGGGCGAAACCGTTGGCTACCGTATTAAGGGTGAGTCGAAAACATCGTCTGCCACTCGACTTGAAATCATAACCGAAGGGGTGCTTACGCGCATGATTCAGCAGGATCCCGAGCTTGCTGGCATAGCCGCCATTGTCTTCGATGAATTTCACGAACGCAGTATTCACAGTGACTTTGGTTTAGCGCTAGCGCTAGAAGTCCAATCTGCGCTTCGCGATGACTTACGATTAATCGTAATGTCGGCTACCTTAGACATAGCACCACTTCAAACCTTGCTCAATGCGTTTAGCGTACTGCCAGTGGAGAACTTAAATACCCAAGGGCGCATGTTTCCCGTTGATATTCGCTACACACAAGATGTGCAAGCGCATGAGTTAGTACCCAAAACCTGCAATATCATAAAGCAGGCAGTGTCCGAACACGACGGTGACATATTGGTTTTCCTTCCTGGGCGAGGAAGCATTAATGCTGTTGCCAGAGAAATAAAAGGCTTAGCTGAGAGTGCGGACATAGCCGTTCACATGCTCTATGGAGCGCTGAGTAAATCTGTGCAGCAAGCCGCTATTGCGCCAGACCCGCAAGGCAGGCGTAAAATCATATTATCTACCAATATTGCTGAGACAAGTTTAACCATTGAAGGCGTGACGGTAGTTATTGATAGCCTATGGGAAAACAGTGCTCAGTACCATCCATCGAGTGATATTACTGCGCTTACACAACAGCGCATTTCGCAAGCATCTGCCATTCAGCGGGCAGGGCGAGCGGGGCGGGTAATGGCCGGAACCTGTTATCGTTTGTGTAGCAAAAGCAGCTTCGAGCGTTTGGCAAAACACAATGCGGCGCAAATTGAAAAAGAAGACTTAAGTAGCTTCTTGCTTGATACCTTAGCTTGGGGCAGCAGCCCAGACACCTTGGCATTGTTGACGAAGCCTACACAAGCGCAGCAACAGGTTGCACAACAAAAGCTTCAGCGCGTTAATGCTATCTCACAAGCAAATATTACTCCCTATGGAAGAGCGTTGGCACAGTTGCCCTGCCAGCCCCATTTAGCCCATTTACTGCTGACCGTAAAACAGGGTATTGATGGTCTTTCTGCTGATGAAAACGATGCGCTTCGCCATGCTGCTCCCTTTGTTGTGGCGCTTAGCGAAAGCAATATCAGTGTAGGTGGGGCTACAAATGCAATGGATGCACTACTTAACGAAAATAGCAGTACGCGAAGTCAGCTTATTCAGCAAGCTTCCCGCTATGCGCGCTACGTGCAAAATAATGATGGAAAAGAACAACGCTTTAAGCCTGATATTAACGGACTAGATGAACACGCCCTTGGGCTTTGTATCGCCATCGCATTTCCTTTGCAGGTGGGCTATAGGCGCAATGCGTCAGGTCAATCAGGAGAGAGCCCTAATGTATCAAAGCATGTAGTAGGGGGCGCAACAAGAAACGGTAAGTCTCAGGCGAATTTAATCGAATACAAACTGGCAAGTGGAAAAGGCGCAGAGCTTACTACTAGTGGCAGCCCTTTAGGTTTCAGTGAGAGCGAAAATGGCGATGGGCCATGGCTGGCAGTGCTTGACGGGCAACTGATAAAAAGCACGGTGGCAATACGTTTGGCACAACCTGTACCTGAAAGCTGGTTGCGTTTAGCGTTCCCTGACGCATTCAGCGAAAAGCGCAGCGTAATTCTTAACAGCGATACGGGGGTTATGGAAGCCAGAGTAAGTACGGGCTTTTATGAGATAACGTTAAATAGCACACCGGTTTCTGGAGAGGAAAAAAGTCGTGAAAAAGCATTCTGGGATGATGCCTTATGCAATGCATGGTTCGCGCATCTTGATGCACTTCCTCTATCAAGCTGGCCGCTTTCTGATGCAGACTGGCAATGGTGGCGAAGAGTTGAGATGGCAGGAAAGCTCAACTTGCCACAAGACAAAGCTTTCGATGATCCAGACCCGTGGCCATCGTCATTAAGTGACCTGGTGCACAAGGCTAAAGATAGTTTAGCGCCAGTCTTAAAAAGCTGTAAAAGCATCAAAAACCTTAAGCAGTTACCTTGGAAAACAGCCTTGAATAATGGTTTATCTTGGCCTCAGCAAGATGCGCTGGCTACGCTATTGCCAACTCAGGTGACGATACCAACGGGGAGGGAGGCTAGCTTAGACTATCGCGAAAATGGAGATGTGGTGCTGTCGGTCAAAATGCCAGAACTCTACTCACAAAGCGCCCCATTAACGATAGCGGGTGGGCGAGTTACGGTTGTTTGCGAGTTGCTGTCGCCAGCAGGACGACCATTACAAACCACCAGTGATTTAGCGGCCTTTTGGCGAGGTAGTTATAAAGAAATACAAAAAGAGATGAAAGGGCGCTACCCCAAACACTTTTGGCCGGATGACCCTGCAAATGCAGTTCCGACCAGTAAAACTAAAAAACATATGTAGCCCCTGTATTTGAATGGCTACACTAACTAGTGATTCACGTAGCTGCTTAAAAACTGTATTTGAAAGGTATTGAAACAGATATCACTGCTGGAGCGCAGTGATATCGAAGATCTCTTTATCCACAACCTTACGACTGCTTGGGTTTATCCCGCTCAAGTTCAACATTTAGTGCAGCCATCACTTCCAGACCTGGAAACCCATCCGCAATCATGTTGTTACTAATTTGATAGTTGCGGATACCTTCACGTGTGGCTGGTCCAATAATGCCGTCAGGTTTACCCACATCGAAGCCTAAATCATTCAGCTTACTTTGAAGAGCAATGATGTCTTTGCGATTGTACGCAGGTAGGTCAGGTAACGTGGCTTTAATGCCAGACGCGCCAGCGATTCGGTCGGCCAATACACCCACGGCAATGGCATAAAACTCTGAGTTGTTCCAGCGCATAATAACGCGGAAGTTTTTGTAGGCGATAAAGGCGGGTCCGTTGTGACCTGCAGGCACAATAACATAGGCGGTAGTATCGCCTTCACCCAACTCAGAACCATCAGCTTTTTTCACGCCCTGGGCGTGCCATTCACTAAGAGATTTTCTATTTTTATAGCCTGATTCTTGATAGTCGAAGTTCTCAGGCAGTTGCACTTCACGACCCCAGCGGAAGCTACGCTCCCAACCAAGGTTAGCAAGGAAGTTAGCCGCAGAAGATAAGGCATCTTCTTCACTTGCCCACAAATTGATTTGCCCGTCGCCATCGCCATCGATAGCGTAATGGGTATAGGCCGAAGGCATAAACTGGGTGTGTCCCATTGCACCGGCCCACGAGCCAATCATGTCATCTTTTTGAAGCTTCTCTCGCTCCATCAGCTTCACAGCCACAAGAAACTCTTGGGTGAAGTAGGTGCTTCGTCGCTTATCACAAGCCAAAGTGGCAAGCGAGTCGAGTACCGGCATTTTGCCTTTATAAGAGCCAAAGTTTGTTTCTAGTCCCCAGAAAGCAAGTAGGTAGTGAGGAGGTACGCCGTATTTTTCACTTAGCTTATGCAAAAGCTTTTCGTGTTTTGCATACATCTCTTTGCCTTTTTCGGTGCGCCAGTCGGTAACACGCTTGCTGAAGTACCCGGGAAAGGTTTGTACGAATTCAGGTTGGCTGCGGTCTAGCTCTATCACGCGGTCCTGGTGAACAAGACGAGGAAATACGTCATCGATAGTTTGCTGGCTAACTCCTTCCTGCTTGGCTTTTTCGGCTAGCGCGGCGGTGCAGCTAGCGAATTGTTCATTGGCTAGCGCTGAATTCATTGTCGCACCCGCGAGAAGCAGCGCCATAGACGTGCGAAGTGACGGTCGAAGAAATGAGGCGTAAGACTTGGCCCCTTTAGGCGAACGAGTAGAGAAAAAAGAAGACTTTAATGAAGCTAAGCGCATAGTACGATTCCTGTGTTACTTGCCAGCATGCTATCGCATTGTGACCGTGAAACGCGAGTAAAATTCATTTTCGCCCTCCAACCGAGATGCGTTTTTCAACATTTCAGCAGCATATACATTTGAAGTGTGCATATTTGGAAACAGTTGTTGAGAGGCTGCCCGAATGGTAATGTTGATACTATTAAAACTAACGTTTTAAAAGGCGTTGGTTAAATCCATATCGCAATGTGTGCGATGTCATCCTCAATGATCTTCATGGCGTTTTCACGTGGCAAAAAGACAGACAAAAGACAATCCATCTTCAAAAAGTAAAGCATCAAGCAATGGCAAAAGCGCGGCTAAGCGCTCGTGGTTTTTCAAACTGTTTTGGCGAGTCACTCTTATTGGTTTGGTTGTGCTTGGGGCGTATGCCTTCTACCTTGACGCCCAAATTAAGCATGCGTTCTCTGGAAATAAATGGGAAGTTCCCGCGCAGATCTTCGCCCGTCCCCTGGAAATCAGCAAAGGTGAAGAGATAACGCCCCAAGAAGTCATTGATGAACTTAATTTGCTGGGTTACCGCAAGGTAACCTTCGCCGACAGTAGCGGTGAATACAGCTATCAAAATAAGGTGCTGACTGTACAGCGCCGCGCATTTCAGTTCCCTGAAGGCGCAGAGCCTTTGCGTCACTTAGTAATAACATGGGAAGGAGCGCGTATTGGGGAAATTTATGACAAGTCACAAGGTCGCCCTTACGGTTCTGCAAAGCTAGAACCTTGGTTAGTGACGCGCATGACAAGTGGCTCTCAAGAAGACCGTATGTTGGTGACGTTAGACACTATTCCTGAAATGTTGCCTAAAGCGCTAACGTTGGTGGAAGACCGCAATTTTTATAATCACCACGGTGTTGCGCCGCTTTCAATATTGCGGGCTCTAATGGCAAATATCGCAGCCGGACGAACGGTTCAAGGTGGCAGTACGCTAACGCAGCAGCTGGTTAAAAATATGTTTTTAACCCGTGAGCGTTCAATTGTGCGTAAGGCAAAAGAAGCCATCATGGCGGTGATCATTGATGCACGCTACAGCAAATCAGAAATTATTGAAGCGTACTTAAACGAAGTGTTTTTGGGGCAAAACGGCGACATGGCCGTGCACGGCTTTGGACTTGCCAGCTATTTCTATTTTGACCGTCCAGCCAACGAGCTAAGTACGCCCGAGATAGCCACGTTGGTTGCTATTATTAAAGGCCCATCTTATTACAACCCACGCAAATATGCTGAGCGCACGAAAGAGCGTCGTGATTTAGTGTTGCGCATGCTGTTTGATGAAAATGAAATTAGTCGTCAAGACTACGAACGTTTTGTGAATATGCCGTTAGGGCTTGCCAGTGGTGCGAGCTTGGCAAGCGGTAAACACCCTGCTTTCATGGAGCAGGTTCGTCGGGAACTCAATGAAATTCTGGCTGAGCCTAGCTTAAGAGATTCGGGCGTAAAAGTGTTTACAACACTTGATATCGTAGCCCAACGACGTGCTGAAAGCGCATTGTCGGGTACGCTAGACGGTTTGCAAAAAGACAGGAAAGTGCCATTACAGGGCGCAATGGTAGTCACAGATAGTGCAAGTGGTGAAGTACGCGCTATCGTTGGCGGAAAAGACTTTGCGTTCAAAGGCTTTAACCGAGCACTAGACGCAAAACGCCCGATAGGCTCGTTGATTAAACCTGCGGTTTACTTAACCGCACTAGAAGATCCAACCCAATTTAACCTGGCAACGCCGCTTAAAGACGAGCCCATTACCCTTGAAAGTCGAAATGGAAAAACGTGGTCGCCGCAAAACTACGATAAAGAATTCAGAGGCCAGGTGCCTTTACTTCAAGGGCTAGTCGAGTCTTTAAATATACCAACGGTTAATTTAGGCATGCAGATAGGGCTTGATGCGCTAGCCGATACGATAGAGCGATTAGGGGTAACCACCCCCGTAGATAAGGTACCGTCGTTGACCCTTGGCGCTTTCGAATTAACCCCTTTTAGTACCAATCAAATGTATCAAACCCTATCAAATGATGGACGTTATATACCTCTTCATACAGTGACGTCTGTAGTTACGGCTGATAATGCACTGCTTTGGAAAAAGGCGGAGTTTTTTGCTCAGCGCACCGATGAAGCGGCGACCTATTTGCTCAACTATGCCTTGTATAAAGTAACCACCGAAGGTACTGCGAAGCGCATCGGTTGGAATTTTGGCAATGTGAATATGGCTGGCAAAACGGGAACCACAGACGATTACCGCGATAGCTGGTTTAGTGGCTTCGATAGAAACAATGTGGTTACGGTTTGGGTAGGCAATGATGATAACCAACCGGTTAATTTAACCGGTGCAGGTGGGGCCTTGCCCGTCTTTATAAACTACATGAAATCTCAGTCACCCAAGTCATTATCAAGGCGTTTCCCAAAAGGCTTAGGCATTGCACATTTTGACGCCAAGACCGGCGCGGTTGTGGTTGCAGGATGTGCTGGGAGTTTAAGCGTACCGGCTATTTTGGATGTGCTTCCTCCACCTCAACAAGATTGTTCAGGCCGTCCTGTAGACAAAGACAGCGACAAGGATGATAAAAGCTGGTGGGAACGGATATTCGGATGAAAAAAGCTCCAGTAAGAAGATAGAAAACACAATCACTTGGCTGGGATACAGTCCGTACTTTCTATCTCCCTCTGGAGTAAAAGGCCCAGGGAGGCAAATCTGTAAGCGGTAGTCGGCTAGGTGCCTATTTATTTTTAATTGCGTTTTCAATGGCCTTTCTGAAGGAATAGGCGCGCTGTAGAAAACACCAGCGCACTGACTACAAACGCAATAACCGGACCGAGTACCACCATAAATAGGGTTGCGGCGGTCAACATATGCATTCTCCTTATGCGTCGTTATCGTTTGAGCTGACAGGCTCAATTGGCGTAATAGTAATTTCAGCAACCAATGCATTTGCTTCTTCTGCTTCTGGCTCAAACGTATGACTTGCAGTTAACACGTCATAAGTCACGCCTAGGTCCAAGCTCTGCTTTACGTCGTGCATGGCGCTTTCAACGATAAAATCTGTATGCGAAACAATGTTGTTCTGAGTGTCGTCAGCGAATGCTGATGCGCCCAATACGCTAGTTGCTAAAGTTAGTGCAGTGAAAGTTTTGCGACCGATAAACATAGTAATCTCCAAAAATTAAGTTAGACACTGCACTTGAACATACTGCGTGGCAGCTATCATGTTGCTAAAGGTTTCGATAATAAGTCGTTATCAATTAACAATTAGTTTATAGCGAGGGATGTGCCAACTCGTAAAAATAAGGTAAGTATATGAATTTAGTGAATTTTAACTTTTGATAAAAAATGAAGGTGGAATTGGGGGATTAAAGAAATACTAAAATTTAGCGAATTTAATGTAGAGGTGGTCAAAATGACTAACGCAAATTTTTTAACACTTGCGCAGCGACACAGGTGACCATGAGAAAGGTCAAAAATAGGGGCGCTAGTCTATAAAAAGAGCAGCGCCGCCAATGTGTAAAAGAGAGAATAGATTTAGGACGCTTTACTTCTAAATTGTGAAACCATTGTCACTACCAGCGCAATGATCACACCTGCAGCAATACCAACAACACCATCAGCAAGTATAGACATAACCAGCGATGCGTCTGGGATAAGTGCGGTAAACCAGTCGGTAATAACGTGCAAAAAGCCAATGCTGTGCGTGAGTATGCCACCACCGACTAAAAACATAGCCACTGTACCTACAACCGCAAGGGTTTTCATTAGTGCGGGGGCGGCAACTAATAACGCTCTGCCAATAAATCGTTGAAGGGTGTTCATTGAACCTGTTAACGACTTGCGAAGCATGTAAAGCCCAACATCGTCCATTTTAACTAGTGCCGCTACCAGCCCATAAACGCCAAGGGTAATCGCTAAGCTTAGTGCTACTAGTACACCAATTTGCGTAGTAAGTGTTGCATCGGTCACTGTGCCTAATGCAATTACAATAATTTCAGCAGACAGTATGAAGTCGGTGCGTATAGCGCCTTTAATTTTATCTTTCTCAAAAGCTACCATATCCACATCTTCGTGGGTAAGCGCTTCTATTCTGGCTTCTCGTGTTTTTTCTTCATCTTCGTGGGGAAGATATTTGTGCAGCAGTTTTTCTGCACCTTCAAAACATAAATATAACCCGCCCAGTACCAAAAGGACGGTTATAAGTGAGGGCACAAAAGCACTGATGGCTAATGCCGCAGGAACCAATATTGCTTTATTAATAAGTGAGCCTTTTGCTACTGCCCATACAACAGGTAGCTCTCGGTCTGCTTTAACGCCTTGGACCTGGTCGGCGTTTACCGCTAAATCGTCGCCCAAGACGCCCGCTGTTTTTTGCGCCGCGACTTTCGACATGGTTGCGATGTCGTCCATTAACGTTGCTATATCATCAAGTAGGGCAAGTAAGTTAGCTGCGGCCACGTCGAATATCCTTTGTTATGTATTACAGTTAGAGTAATCCCCAGTAAATAGCAGCTTAGCGTACTTAAAACATGGGTGATATACAATCAGGAATAAAGCCGATAAATCACAGTTTTTAATGGCGCCGTCGGTGGAAAAAATGTGGTGACTGTTGGCATTCATTTATTTTCCGTTATTGTCTTTATTTTAAATGTATATTTATTCCTTAAACGTAGTGTTCGACGCCTTCCTAGGCGGATCAAATATTGCACGTATTTGTGACAAAATGAATAAAAGTGCTTAATCTAACGGCAGAGAGTACTGAGTTAACGGCAAGGAAATAGATGCAAATAAACGGTGAGTTAGGCAAAAGATCGATACTACCTATTATGGACTGTTGGGAGCAATAAAATGACTGACAGCCCAATTCCATCGCTATCCGTACGCTCATATACGAAGCAAACGTGCCGCCATAAACACAACTACTTTCAGTTAGTGCTGCCCATCAACGGACATATCTTGATAGAAATCGATAATTTTAGCGGGCGAGTAGGCGTAGGCGAAGGCGTATGCATAGCGCCGAATGAGCTCCATTATTTTAGCGCTAACGAACTGTCAAAATTTATTGTGGCGGACTTGGAGTATGTGCCAGTTAATTTAAATGACAGGTTGCACCCGATATTTCAGGTAACGTCAGCATTACAGGCGTTTTTATCGTTTGTAGAGATTCAAATTAGCCAGTTTGCTGACCAAGGCCATGAAGAAATACTGGCGCTATTTTTAACCTTGCTAGAAACATCCTTGAAAGGATGCAGCATGGATAAGCGAATGACTCCTGTATTAAGCCATATTCATCGCGACCTTGCCCGAGGCTTTACACAGGTGGAGTTAGCACGGATAGCCTGCATGGGAACAACGCAATTCAAAACACGCTTTAAAGAAGCCACCGGGCATAGTTTACGAGATTACCTTGTAAAAGTGAGGATGGAAAAGGCCAAAGCACTACTTAGAAATACCGATACACCAATGTTGGGTATAGCTCAGCTAACAGGGTATGAAGATGTTGCAGCATTCAGTCGCCGGTTCAAAGCGTATTTCGGGCGACCCCCTAAGTTTTTCAAAAGAAAGTGACTGTGATAAGGGCTTACCTCACATGACGGTAAATCGTTGATAGAGACAACTAGTTAATCTCTTCGTCTTTAGGAAGTTTAGGGTATACGGATTTAATGGTTGATGGGGCA
>NZ_CACSIH010000196.1:0-967 GCF_902705805.1 Alteromonas alvinellae
TGAGACACACGCCTTACCGGCAGACACCAAACCGGTGAAGGCCCATACCCGTTCCTCACAAAAGCAACGTCGCGACTCGGATGTGAATGATGACGGCCTACGCTTTGATGAGACGGTGCCTCAGCTGATTATTGATGTGCCTGCGCCTGAGTTACAGGGGGCGGATGCCGACCAGTATGATGTCGTGGATATCAAAGAAACCCGTCGCTTAGCACAACAGCCCGGCAGTTATGTGGTACTGGTGTATCGTCGTCAGGTCGTGCGTCATAAAACCACGCAAACCCTTAAGGATACCCCAGCCCCCATCAATGTACTGGAAGGCTGTTACTGCGATGTCTCACTACTCGCTGGGCTGATGGTGGATAAAGCGGTATATCACTTACCGCTTCACCGCCAACATCAACGGATGCTCGATAGCGGTATCACCCTTAGCCGGGCTACCTTAATCAACTGGATACAACAAGGCATTGAGCTGCTTCGGCCCATCGCCAAGGCCCAGTGGCAGCACATTCTGCAAAGCAACATACTGACCATGGATGAAGTGCCCATTAAAGCCGGGCGTACCAAAGGGGCTGGCCGAAAACCGGGGCAAATGAAACAAACCTACTTCTGGCCGATGTACGGTGACAGTGATGAGGTGGCGTTTACCTGGAGTCACAGCCGGGGCATGTTGCATGCCAAAGCACAGCTACAGGACTTTACCGGTACCTTGCTGACCGACGGCTATGCCGCTTACACCAAAACGGTTGAACAATTAAATCAACACGAACTGCAGATTGTGCACGCTGCCTGTTGGGTACACATGCGCAGAGGCTTTGAAAAAGCCCTCGACAGTGAGCCGCAAACAGCGCAACAGGCACTGGATATCATCGCCACGCTCTACCGGCATGAAAAACACATCCGGGATAAGCAATCAGACCTGGCTGATATCCATACCTACCGGCAACAACACAGCGAACCCTTAGTC
>NZ_CACSIH010000197.1:0-7564 GCF_902705805.1 Alteromonas alvinellae
GGTAAGATCAACCATTTAATCCGCTTACCCAGTCTTCGCATTCAACTTTTTCAAAAGTCATTCCGTCAAATTCTGCCTGAAATTTCTCATTCAGAGGCTGCCAGTTTGGCGACATGACTTCATTAATAGGCCGAGGGTGACTTAATGTATAGGTTAAAAAACCCACCAAAATCTCTCTCGAAATCCCTTCACTGCCAAGTAACATACGCACATCAAATAAGTCGCGAGGATGTTGGCGATCCATTGCAGCACACAATTTTCCACCATACAGATCGGGAAGACTGACTACCTGAATCTCAGCATAACCAAACTCGTCTTCAACAGACTCTTGAACTGGCATTATTTCTGCACTATGCAATGTACCTCTGGCGACGGGCGACACTTCAATTTTGATCGTCGCAACCGGACTTGATACAACGATTCTCAGTTCATCAGCTTTATTATCCTGAAATGCCGCTCTGATATCTGGTTGAGTATTGATTCTGTCTGTAATGCGCTGCAATGCAGCCCTGACATTAATCAAAGCCTCATCTCTTGGTTCAAGTGGAAGATAAGCAAGATCAATATCTACAGATAGCCGAGGAAAATCTCTCACAAATAAATTAATGGCGGTGCCACCTTTAAGTGCAAAAACCGTCTCTGTTGCTACCACAGGAAGCATTCTTATGAGCAAGGAAACCTGTTTGTAATATGGGCTATCTTTATCCATTATGTTGTTCACCTTTTTTGACGCTTAATATCTCTGGCACTGTGATTTGATATCGCTCATCAAAACGTCCTTTTTCGACAACCTGCCGCTTTCCTGCCCCCAATTTAATTCTTGTTTCATCTATGCGATTGACCCACTGGTGATCGTAGTATCGACCCAGAAATAGAAATATTCGGTTTGCCTGAACAGAGCTGCTTCGTTCAAGAATATCTTGTACTTTTCTAGGGCTAAGATTGACTAAACCCTGAAATAATTCTGCGACATGCTCAAATGAAATCAGCTTTCCAATCGCATCTACCACTTCATAGGCAGCAAGTTCTGCACAGCTGACAGTGAGCTCTTTCTCTTTAACCGTGATCCTTTTCAAATCCTTCTCGGGATTCACTTCAAGCTTATGGTTTCCGCAGTAAAACCAATTCTGATAAGGGAATTCACGAAACCATTTCGGTAAGGACGACTTGTTTTTAACGCAAATCCAAACTTGCTCTTTGTTCAGCTGCAAATAGTGACTCAGTCCTTGGTGAGTTAAGCTGCTCAATCCAGCCAAATGAACTGGAACGCCCAATTGCACATCCAATGCTTGAATGGCATCAACCCAAGTTGGCTTTATATCGCCCTGCGCATTTGGACGATAGTACACACCAGAACTAAGCTTCTTCAGCCAACCGTTCTGCGTGTACTTTTGAGCCAGGGAGTAGCTCACGCCGTTTTCAGTCAGCCATTGCTGAAGTACTAGCGCACCAGGAGAAGTATGAGCAACAAGCCAGTTTATTTTAGATGACATTTTAACACCCAAGGTATGAATATCACGAACAGTATAAACCATATAGTTTATTACGATAGGAATTTTAACACCTTAGGTATTAATATACCAAATACTGTAAACCAAGCCCGCTAATGCGGCGTTGTTGAAATGAAAAGGTCTACAGAACATCACCAATAACCCGATGTTGTGTAGACCTAGTTTGATTACCTTAAGTGAAGTGCCTACTGTGGCTCACATTCAGGTGCCCAGTAAAACGGCGCTGATCGCTGGAACTGCTGTGTCAATGACTTCTTGAGTGCTGGCAACGACAGGTAAAGTTGCAGACATAACACTTTCAACGACTGTTGGCGTATTGTAGAGACCCATACCGCCACCAATGCCCAAGGCAAAGGCCATCAAGCTTTGGCGAGCGATACCGCCCACAATACCCACCAGAACCATGGCTCCCGCTACGATCCGTCCCAAAGTACCTTGGGTCCAATCTTTTAGGGTATCCCACACATCGGTGAAAGCATCACCACCGGTGCCCGCAAATGAGGGCTCCGAAATCATTAACGCCATCAAACCAAGCGCACCAATGGTCATTAGGCGCTGAGTTTGAATGGTGCGAACTGCATTTGTCATTCGTTAGTTTCTCCGTAGATACTCAAGTTATCGCGCTTACCATCAGCTCCCGCTGAGGTTGAATCGCTCTGAGTCTGAAGTGGACGTAGCACAGGCGAAACCGTTCGAGGTGCTGACACCCCAATATCCCACCGGCGCGGTTCAATTTCGGTAAACACGTAGCTGGATAAATTCAGATCTCCACGGTCATCCTCCCAAGGCGCAATCCAAATTCGCATCACCCTTGAAGGAATGCGAATAGGTGCAGATTGCTGCGTCTCAGGTAATGCTGGATGGCTCAGCAGTCCTGTCTCTAAATCAGATTGTGAATACCCAGAGGGAGCACCCATTCGAGTCGCCACAGCATCAATCGTCTTGGGTGCAGCGCCATTACTGGTAAGCTCATAGACTTCACGAGCGGATAAACAGCGCACACCGTCAGGCATACCTGGGCATCCATATTCACTACTCCCAAGACCCAATGAACTACAGCCAGACAATAAGGTTGAGCCGACTACCAATAAAAGTAATCCAGCTTTAGACCACTGTTTTGAATGGTGCTTTGGGTTGTTCTGCATTGATGTCGTCATGGTTAACTCTCCTCTGGATACACATCTTATTGTCTGAAACGGACTTCGATCGGTTAGCAACATGCAGGATTTTTTCATCTTCTTGCACCTCCCCCTTGCGAAGTGGCCAACGACAACGAGGCACCACGAGTGACTATGACTTCAATTTTCCTGGCAGCGTCTACCTCTATGACTGGGAACATATTTTCAGCCATGTCCAAATAGAACTTGGCCACTCGATCCAATGCTTTACCGGTGCCTTTAATCGCAGCACCTTGTAATGCTTCTTGGCTCATGACTTGCTGGTACAGTTGAGTATCACCGGCATTACCCGTCTGAATCGTCGGAACAGGATTCACATCAAATGCGCCTGCCAAGCCCTGAAGGAATCCGGCCATCATCGATTTGGCCACCAGCTGGCCTTGTTTCGACACTAATCGGCCACGAATACCGGCTTTGCCGTCTTCACCCACGGCATAAGAATCCAGTCGCGTTTCAATGACGCCACCATCTTCTCTCACACATGAAATGGTCTCGCCTCGCAAATAAGCACGCTCAGAGCTCAAATCACCGTAACCTGCGGCGATCAAGAAACACTCTTTGATATCCGCTCTAAATCGGTTGGGTAAAATGGCTTCCTTTTGAATCCTCAGCAATGCAGGAAAAGGCTCTCGTCTTGCGGACTCGTGAGTCGGTGCATCCAAACCGGTGATCAAAGTACCTGAGATGATGCTGCCCGCCGGTAGATACAAAGGCGGCGCTTCTTGCACAACAACCTCTGGTTCAGCAACCACTTCAGGCTCAATCATACGAATCGTGATTGGCGGCAATGGAACATCTCGTGCTCGTGTACCTTGGCCATTGGCTGGCTGCTGATAGAGCGGATCAGGCAGCGGCGCATTGGCAAAATAGTCGTCTGGGTTAGACGGCAGAGGCTTTTCGTCTTTGGGTAATTCCATGGCAGATAAAGGCACTTCAAAGCGGCTATTTGTGCCTTCAACTGCTGCATCACCTCCAGCGCGAACATCATCAAGTTCCGCTCTAAGGCGGGCCAGCTCCGCATTGACCTCACTTGGTATAGAAGGCGAACCTGGGCTTAGCCGCCCTGAATCGACGTCACGACGCAAGCGCTCAACTTCACGACGTAACTGTTCATTGCGCTCACTGAGTAGTTTTACGTTTGCAGCCAAACTATCGACCCCAACATCGCGAGTATTGGTATCCGTTAGAATGTGCCGGATCGTTTCCTGCCGGTTCCGATTGCTTGAGCCATCGTCAGGATTAGGTGAAAACACCATCACCATAAGGATGAGACCACCAGCAATACCAGCAACCGATAGGCCACGCTTCATGTTCGGGCTCATTTGTTCCCATTGTGCTTTCATCGTTATTCACCTCCCACAAGAAGTGAAGGTCGCTGACTTTCCACCGCTTCTTCACGATGATTGCGAACAACTAAATACAACTCAGTCTTTTCACCCGGCAACAAGATATTGCGCGGCCAGTAGGCGCTTGCCACTATATCTGGTGCATGACAGGCTATTTCACTGGCTTCTATCGGTTCATCGGCAAAGCTTTCAACCAGTCCTACATAGACGGTGAAGTAATGTCCCGTCACAATTTGCCCCTGCTTAAAACCAAACTTTAAGCCTGGCTGAAAACATTTAGGGCTTATGTCAGTTTGGACAGCCAAACGGATGTCATAGCCTTGTGGCAACTCATTTAATGCAAGGCGTCTGAGTAAGTCTCGTAGGTTATCAACGTATGGCTGAGCTGTTTCCCAAGTGGCGGCTTTGCGGTTCACGACGCCCTTAATAGGCCACTGCTGACCATCAATAGCTAAGGTAATTTCACGCGGTGGAATACGACGAGGCACTAAGGTGACAGATAATGCGGGCGCTTCCTGACCAGGCGGAGTGATGTAAAGTGAAACCGGTGATTCTTTGTCCGTGGCTACATATACAACATTCCCCTTGATTTGCGTCTGAGCATCACTGGTTGTTCTCACCTTAGGCGATTCAAACGGCGTCACAATTCGATTCAGATGACCAAGTGCTACAGGGATCAGTTCATTAACCCCCGGTGTCATCAGTAGCGTTGTTGGCGTATCCGCTGCAACCGAATTGCTTTGAACCGGTGGATTTGCAGTAGCAGACTGCTTCATCACACTAGCTGGCACAATCGGCAATTCCACGTCTGCATACGACGCTTGTGATAACAGAACGCCACTCAAGCTCATTGCGATTAAACTTGGTGTCATCCATCGACTAATTTTGGTTCGCATCATTCACCCTCCGGTTTTGCTCTTGGGTCAACTTTTCACGAACTCGCTTCGTTCTAGCTTGCCCCTCATACGTATCCATCCAGCTAAGTTTTGGACGGTATTGCTCAATGTCGATATCAAACTCATAGGTGCGAGTTTGGCGCTGCTCATCTCCAGATGGTCCAGAGACCAAGGAATAACCGGTCACAAAGACATGGCCGGTTTCATACTCATACTCCACTTGTCTGGGTTGGAATTTGAGCGTGACTCGGTCTTCACGGATCTGTCTTGCCTGAATCTCCAGTGCATCGACCACTTGCTGGTACACCGCAGGTGAAAGTAGCGGCTCGATAGCAACCCGGATAAAGGACACATTGCCCGGCGTCACGTTGCCCATAAGCTCAGCCAGGTAGAGTCCCCAAGATTCCAGGTAAGGCTGACTGGCCTGGTTTCGTGACACTTCAGCCGTTTCAGACAAGGTTGGTGGTTGAATGGCCACCACGGTATTGCGAGAAAATGCCGCTACCGCAAGCAGCAAGTTAGATAGCACCAGCACCGCAATCAGGAACCGTTGCCATCGGTTCTCTAATTGCGTGCCTTGCCATGATTTTAAAAACACGTCGAACTTCACGGCAGATAGCTCCTGATAAATGGGTTAGGGATTGTCTTGGCTTTGGTTGGCAACAGCCCGGCCCAGTAGATGGCGTGAAGAATAAAACCATCTGGGCGACCATCACGAAAACGCCGATAGAGCTTGGTTGTCACCAACCCCAACAGGCATAAAACCAAGGCATTACCGGTAAAAATGCCGATCACTAGCCCCAACAGAATGGGAGCCATCTCATCGGCACTCCAAAGCAGGAAGTGCGGCGGGTCATCGATATAGGATGGAATATTCACAGGTTCCATAGTCACTCCTCGTTGTTTGAATTGAGAAGTGAAGGATGCCTTGGGATTGGTAGGTTCAGTGGTCAGCTAGATGCCGAATTCTTGAAGGTTTTGAGGGTTCTACTCAGACAATACTAACAATTGATCTTTTTGATGCGGTTGATATGATGGGGTTATTGGTCGTGTCGAGACCAGCTGCCCACTTTAGCAAACCCGGACGGGACGACATGCATATCAAATTTATTTTTTGCTTAGGTTTTTTCTGCGACCTCGGCAGTGGGCACCGTATTCGCTAATAGGAGAAACTCAATGCAAATTACTAAAATCATTTCCTCTGCCTCGGTTGAACGTTTAAAGCAAAAAGCACGAAAGCTTAAACGTGAAAAATCCATTCCACACACTCAAGCACTCGATGAAGTTGCAGTATCTGCTGGTTTTAATCATTGGCATCAAGTTGTGCTAGCTAATGACTTACTGAAACCATCAGAAGTGGCGTTATCTTCTGGATGTGTCATGGCTTTTGATGTCAAAGATGGTATGGACGTCGATACCAGTGATGGGGTTTTAATTGAAGACCACTTCTTGGAGATGCTCACTGAAAAGCAGCTATTTGAAATTTATGCCAATTCCCCTGATGAGGACGACGAACAAAACAGGCCGCTAAAAGAAACGCTATCGGATTCAGAGCTTCATGAGTATTTTCGAGATTATTGCTCATTCATGTACTTTCGTATTGCCGAGCCTCATGCAAACAAACCGTTAAAAGAAGTATTGGCTCTTATACGACAGTACTCGTTTTGGATGCCTCAATATATTTGGCTTCAAGGCCACCTTATTGATACTTACCATTTGCCTGCTGAAGACGAGTGCGTATTTTTATAACTATGAACGCTGATTTTTGCTTAGCGTGAACACTTCCACCCCTTATTCTTGCAGATGCGGCACTTTTACCTTAAGTGTTCACAGTTGGTCAAGATTCGCTTGTTTTTTACGCATGGATTCTCCTTTCAAACTAATTTTATAGGCGTTGTGTAAAAGCCTATCTAAGATGGCGTCAGCAAGTGTTGGATCGCCAATAGTTTCATGCCAATGATTGGTTGGAAGTTGGCTAGTAATGATTGTCGATCCGATTCCGTGCCGGTCTTCAATCACTTCCATTAAGTCCATTCTTTGCTGCCGCTTTAGGGCGTCCAATCCCCAGTCATCTATGATCAGGATTTCAGTTTTCCGCAACTGTAAAAGCACTTTACCAAAGCTACCGTCACCGTGTGCGATCGTGAGCATTTCAAGTAGTCTGCTGGCCCGGTAGTAGCGCACGGAGATTCCTTGTTCACAAGCAGTTTGCCCCATGGCGCAGGCCAGGAATGTTTTGCCTGTGCCTGTTGGCCCTTCAATCAGAATATTTCGATGCTGCTTAACCCAGTCAAACTGCAATAGCTGTGCGACGGTGCTTTTGTTTAAACCACGCTTGGTTTGGTAATCAATGTCTGATGGTTGGGCATTGATTCGGAGTTTGGCTTGTTGTAACAGGCGTGCAATTTTACGGTTATCTCGGGTTGTGATTTCATGATTAACCAAGAGTGCGAGTCGTTCGAGAAAGCTCAGCTCCTCATAGGTATTGGGTTGATCACACTGCTGAGACAGAGCCTCAGCCATACCGGTTAATCGCAAACTGTTTAGCTGAGTGCGTGTTTTATTAACTCAAGTTTCGGAGTTCAGTTTAGCCTAAAATCAGCACTCATCACCAATAGATTTGGCTTCTAGCC